>JASHRK010000068.1 GCA_030037405.1 Acidimicrobiales bacterium
GGTCAGCCTGTGATGGAAGCAGCCGCCAATCAGCCAGCTGGCCAAGACCCGCGGATGACGCGGGGGCCATGGAGGAAGGAGGGCGCAAGATGACGCTTGCCGCGCAAATGAGCGTCCCGCTCAGCCATCCGGATCGCTTCTTCATCGGGGGAGACTGGGTCGAGGCGTCAACCGACGCTCAGATCGACGTCATCGACTCCGACAGCGAAGAGCTGTTCTTCAGGGTGCCCGAGGCACGCGAGGCCGACATGTCACGGGCCGTCGAGGCGGCGCGCCGGGCCTTCGACGAGGGTCCCTGGCCCGCCTTTACCCACACCGAGCGGGCCGGCTACCTCCGCGAGATGGCGAAAGGCCTGATCGAACGAGCTACCGACGTGAGTGCCATATGGCCGCGAGAGTCCGGCATCCTGCACGGGATCGCCCAGGCGATGAGCCCGGGTTTCGCTGCCGCCTTCGAGTACTACGCCGATCTGGCGAGCACATTCCCGTTCGAGGAGCCGGCGCAACCCACTGCCGGGGGCGCGTTCGGACTGATCGTCCGTGAGCCCGTCGGCGTCGTCGGGGCCATCATCCCCTGGAACGTCCCACTCGGGCTGCTCAGCTACAAGGTCGCCCCTGCGCTTCTCGCCGGCTGCAGCGTTGTGCTGAAGTCGTCCCCGGAGGCGCCAGGGGAGGGCTACGTCATGGCCGAGATCGCCGAATCGGTAGGGCTACCACCAGGTGTCCTCAACGTCGTCACCGCCGACCGCGAGGTGTCCGAGCTGCTTGTCCGAGACCCGAGGGTCGACAAGATCGCGTTCACGGGTTCGACGGCCGCCGGCCGCAAGATCGGAGCGATCTGCGGCGAGCGGATCGCCCGCTGCAGCCTCGAGCTCGGTGGCAAGTCGGCCGCTGTCATCCTCGACGACATGGACGTCGAGGTGGCGGCTCAGGCGCTCGCCGGGGCAGAGTGTTTCTTGTCCGGTCAGGTCTGCTCGTCTCTCACCAGGATCGTGGTTCCGCGCAGCCGCCACGACGACCTTGTGGAGGCGCTTGCGACAGTCTTCTCCCGAGTCCAGGTAGGAGACCCGTTCGACCCGTCGTCGCAGATGGGCCCGCTCGTGGCGAGCCGCCAGCGGGACCGAGTCGAGGGTTACATCAAAAGGGGCATCGACGACGGCGCGACGCTTGTCACCGGTGGTGGCCGCCCCAAGTCCCTCGATCGCGGGTGGTATGTGGAGCCGACCGTCTTCGGCAATGTCGACAACGCGTCGGTGATCGCTCAGGAGGAGATCTTCGGCCCCGTGCTGAGCGTGGTCCCCGCTGAGGACGAGAACGACGCCGTCCGTGTTGCCAACGACACGATCTACGGTCTCAACGCGTCGGTCTTCACCAACGACGTCGACAGGGCCCGTGAGGTGGCGAGTCGCCTTCGCTCGGGCACCGTGGGCCACAACTCCTTCCGCACCGACTTCGGCATCGCCTTCGGTGGTTTCAAACAGTCCGGGATCGGGCGTGAGGGCGGGGTCGAGGGCCTTCGTCCGTTCCTTGAGACGAAGACGATCATCCTCGAGGGGTTCCCTCACGGGTACCAGCCGGCCGAGGCGTAGCCGGTCGGGAACGGGTACCAGCCGGCCGAGGCGTGGCCGGTCGGGCACCGATACGAGGGTGGGAGGACGGGGGGCCGTGTACGGGTAGGGCGGAGCCTGCGGCCGGCAAGGACCGTGCCGGTACGACAGCAAGAGCCGTGCCTGTACGACAGCAAGGAGACGAGTTATGGGAGCAGACGAGAACGCGATCCGCACGCCGCTCGTCATCAACGGCCAGGAGCGCTATTCGGAAGACACCTTCGAGGTCTACGACCCCGCCAGCCACGGCCGCCTTGTCGGGCTCGCTTCGGCGGCGACCGCCTCAGAGGCAGCCGAAGCTGTCAGCGCGGCCCACGCAGCCTGGCCCGCCTGGTCGGCTCTCCCCGCGAGCGATCGCATAAAGAGCGTCCTCGCTGCGCTCGACCCGCTCGACAGCGATGCTGATGAGCGAACTGAGACTCTTGTGCGGGAGAACGGGAAAGTCCGCTTCGAGTGTGGCATCGACCTGCAGGTGTTCGTGGGTCGTTTCCACCAGGCGGCCGAGTTCGCGACGACGATGGACGAACCCGAACGACTCTCAGGCCCTCCATTCAACACCACTGTCTCGCATGTGCCATACGGAGTCGTGACGATCATCATCCCGTTCAACTGGCCGCTTGCGATCCTGGCGGCGAGCCTCCCGTACGCCCTCATGGCAGGCAACACCGTCGTCGTCAAACCACCGCCGACGGCGCCGCTCTCGGTGGTGCGGACGCTGCAGCACGTCGCAGCCGCACTGCCGCCAGGAGTGCTCGACGTCGTTACCGGCAGGGACGCCGAGATAGGCCCGCCGCTCATCGAGGATCCACGCGTCAGGAAGGTGTGCTTCACCGGGAGCGTCAACGGGGGTCGCCATGTCATGCGCATGGCTGCTACTCATCTCGTCGACGTGACTCTGGAGCTGGGCGGGAACGATCCGGCGATCGTGCTCGAGGATGCGGAGCTCGACGAAGCCGCCTTCGGACGGCTGTCGATGGGCGCCTTCCTCACGACCGGGCAGGTCTGTATGGCCATGAAGCGTCTCTACGTCCCGCGCCGTCGCTTCGACGAGGTAGTCGACGGCCTTCGTTCGGCGCTTGCTGCGACACGCGTCGGTCCTGGCCTGTCAGAAGGGGTCACGATGGGGCCGCTCAACACCTCGAGGCAACGCGACCTTGTGGCAGCCCTCCGCGAGGAGGCGAAGGCGGGCGGCGCCAGAGAGATCGAGTTGGGGTCCTTCGTCGACGGGATCGACCCGGCTGAGGGCAACTACCTCCTCCCGTCGCTCGTGCTCAACCCCCCGCGGGACGCCCGGATCGTGACCGAGGAGCAGTTCGGTCCCGCTCTGCCGATCATGTCGTACGACGACGAAGAGGACGCCATCGCACAGGCGAACGACACGTGGTCAGGCTTGTGCTCGTCGGTCTGGTCGAGCGACGACGAGCACGGTGCTGCTGTCGCAAGCCGGCTGCGTACAGGAGTCACCTTCTACAACAACCACAACGCTCCTGCCGTCGACGAGCGCGCCCCGTTCGGCGGGTTCAACCAGAGTGGCACCGGACGTGAGCTTGGACGGGAGGGCCTGCTCGAGTTCTGCCAGACGCACGTCGTCAGCGTGCCGAGCGCGTAGGTCACCGTCGAGGGCTTGCTGCACAACAAGCGCTCCGCAGCAAGCAAAGCGCTCCGGGGGAGAGACTCGAACTCTCAACCTAGCGGTTAACAGCCGCTTGCTCTGCCGATTGAGCTACCCCGGAAAGTCGCACCGGATGTCCCGCGCGAGACACGGCGTGCCCGCGCGCGAGCGCCGGCTCAGCCTATCCAGTGGCGCGCGTGCCGTGAGCGAGATAGAAGAGTGGGATGAAGTTCAAGATGGGTTTCTTACTGGGGGCCGTGGCAGGAGCGTGGGCTGCGAGCAAGGCTACCCAGCTGAAGCAGGGTTCGGGGGAGGGGCCGACCCGCTCCTTGGACGGTCTTTACGGCGACGACGCCGCCGAGAAGCTGCGTGCGATCACCGGGCTTGCCAGAGAGCGGATCTTCGGGCTGATCGAAAGTCCCTTCGTCCACCACTGACGCCGTTCGGGCATCGGGGCCGCGGGCCGACAGGGAGCCGGCCGGCAGCTCAGTCTCCCTCGACGTACTCCCGCAGCGGCCGCGACACCATCGGATGCCGCAGCTTCGCCAACGTCTTCATCTCGATCTGGCGGATCCTCTCCCTTGTCACGCCGAAGATCTGCCCGACCTCCTCGAGGGTGCGCACCCGCCCGTCGTCGAGCCCGAAGCGCAGCCGCACCACCTCCTGCTCCCGCTCGGTCAGCTCGTCGAGCGCCCGCTTCACGGCCTCGTTGAGGAGGATCCGGGTGGCGGCGTCCGCCGGCACCTCGGCGCTCTGATCCTCGACAAGGTCGGAGAGGCTGAAGTCCTCCTCGTCGCCGATCGGCTGCTCGAGCGAGATCGTGTCCAACCCGATCCGCTGCAGCTCCCTCACCCGGTCGACCGGCAGCTGCACCCGCGTGCTGATCTCGTCCACGGTGGGCTCCCGCCCGAGCTCCTGGGCGA
>JASHRK010000069.1 GCA_030037405.1 Acidimicrobiales bacterium
TCATTCACCGATTGCGACCAGCTGTAGTAGGCGGGAAGATGGACGGTGACGAAGACGACGAGTGACGCGCCGTTGAGGACTCTCATCATCTCTCGGAACTGGTACGTGTCGACTGGCCCGTTCGTCCCGAGGTCGATCACGACGGTAGCCCCAAGGTCGTCCTCGTCGCGGAGTTGCTGCGCGAGCGCGATCCCGGCATCCCACTGCCGGCTCACCTCCGCCTGGACGTCGATGTTCGAGATGTCTGCCTCGAGGTCTGGCGCGGCATCGAGCATGACCGAGTCGCCGATCGCCGTGACGTATCCGGGGACGAAGCCAGGACCCGCGGGCGCGTACGTCTTTGGCAGCAGCCAATAGCCGTTGCCGTTCGGCAGCGTCGCGATCGCAGCGATCGGCGCGCCGAAGGTGGAGCCGTAAGAGCGCGCATGACCAACGCCGACAACACGGCCGTTCGAGGCGACCAGCAGCAAGCCCTTGCCAACTGGGTTCGCGGCGATACCGACGAACGGAGCACCGACATCTCCAGCGGGCCCGTCACCGTAGTCGTGCGCCTCGCCGAACGCGAGCACTTTGCCGTCCGTTGTCGCGAGCCAGTAGCCGTGGCCGTCGGCAGTCGCGGCGATGCCGACGACGGCGCCGTGGAGTTGGTGCGCCGTCGCCGAGCCGTAGTCGTGTGCGTCGCCGAACGCGAGCACTTTGCCGTCCGTTGTCGCGAGCCAGTAACCCTCTCCGCTCCTTGCGGAGGCGATCCCCACGATCGGACTGCTCCGGGCTCCACCTGGGGCCGAACCCTCGAAGCGCGCGTCGCCGAACGCGAGCACGTCGCCGTCAGACATCGCGAGCCAGTAGCCGCGGCCCCCGGGGGCGGCCGCGATGCCGGCCATCGGAGCGTCTGAGCGGTTGCCGGACGGCACGCGATAAGTGCGCGCGTCGCCAAAGGCGATCGGCTCGACGAGCGGAGTCGTGGAGTGGGCGACGATGCGGGAGCGCGCCGACGCGCTTGCGTCGACAGGGCGCACGACGACCAACGCTCCTGCAACGACAAGAAGAGCGACCCACCATCGCAGCGTGTGGGAAGCGCGCCGAATACGGCGCGCGATCGGTGGCCAAAGGGCGGTCGTCGTGCTCGACGCAACCGCTGGCATCCGGTCAGGGCCGTGGTCCTCGATGTGATTCGTCATAGCACCCATCATGCAGTCCGGCTGGGTCGGTATCCCTAGGGCACTCCCCTAGTCCGACGCGCGCTGCACATGCCGACTGGACGCGGCGCACAGTGGTGCTGTGTAGGCGGCGCTGTCGAGTACACGGTGTGGTTGCTCCTCGTCGAGCACCGCGTGCTTGTGGTCGGGCGAGGCGGATCTGCGGGTCGTCGGCAACTAGGGCATTCCCCTAGGGCGCGCCGGCAAGTGCAGGCGCAGTATGGGGATCAAGGCCGTCCGAGCGGCGTCGTGGTTGCCCTCGAACTAGAGACGCCATTGCCCGAAGCAACTGGTGCGTGAGGGGCGGTCATAGATTCCCCGCCTTGTGCAGAAGGAGTTAACGCTATGTCGACGGTGTTGCCTAGCAGTGGCACGGGAGCGACACGAGATGGCGCGCCGAGAAGAGACACCTCTCCCACCTACTTCGCCGGTCTAGACGGACTCCGGGCGCTCGCTGTCCTCGCAGTGCTCGCCTACCACCTCGACTTTGGCTGGGCCTCCGGGGGTCTGCTTGGGGTTGAGGTGTTCTTCGTGCTGTCGGGCTATCTCATCACCGACCTACTCGTTGCCGAGTTCGATCGTCACGGTCGCATCAACTTGCGCGCCTTCTGGGCACGCCGAGCGCGCCGGCTGTTGCCCGCGCTCTTCGTAATGCTCATCGCGGTCGTCGGGTGGGCGACTGTCACCAATTCGAGCCAGCTCCCCGGACTGCGGAGTGACCTGCCATCTGCGGTCGGGTACTACAGCAACTGGTGGTTCATCTACCAGCACGTGCCCTATTTCGCTCGCTTCGGCCCGCCGTCCCCGATCGGCCATCTCTGGTCGCTGGCGATCGAGGAGCAGTTCTACCTGCTCTGGCCGTTGCTCCTGCTCATCCTGCTGCGGGCTGTTCGCTCGCGACGGGTTACGGTCGGCCTGGTCCTCGCCGCCGCGGCCGCCTCGGCGATCGAGATGCGGCTCCTTTACTCGCCGCTCGTCGACCCGGTTCGCATCTACGACGGGACGGACACGCGCGCCTTCGCCCTCCTCATCGGCGCAGCACTCGCTCTCGGTTGGCGACGTGACAAGCGAGCGGTGGCACTGACGCCAGCGATGGGTCGGGCGCTCAACGCGGCGGCTTTCGCCGCCCTCGGCGGCGTCGTGTTGCTCTTTTGTCTCACTAACGAGTACGCGTCGTTCCTCTATCCGGTCGGGATGCTGCTCTGCTCTCTCTGCAGCGTCGTGCTCATCGTCGCGGCGGTGCATCCAGGAGTCACCTTTGGCCGCGCGCTCGGCGTGGCGCCGCTGCGTTGGATCGGTCGGCGCTCCTATGGCATCTATCTCTGGAGCTATCCCGTAGTCGTGTTCGCGAGCCCAACGAACGGCCATTCGAGCACGCTCCGTCTCGCAGTAGAGGTAGGCATCACCTTCGTTCTTGCCGCCCTTTCATGGCGCTTCGTCGAGCAGCCGATTCGTCGTCATGGCTTTGCCTACCCCGTACGGTGGCTGCGTGCGCAGCGCTCGGCTCATCCATGGCTGAGCGCCTCTGCCTGGCTTGGCACGTGCACTGTCGTCGCGAGCGTAGGGATCTGCGTCGTCGGTCTCTCCGGTGTCGTCGAGGGCGCACCGCTCGTCGCGAACCAGCAGGTCACCGCGATCCTGCCACGGCCCAAGGCCGCGGCTCCGAGCACAGCGGATCGCGACGACAGCCACCCGGCCGGCGAGGAGGCGGCGCCATCGCCCACGGCGGTAACAACGTCGCCCGCGGCGGTAACAACCTCGACGAGCGCGTCGCCCGAGCCGAAAGGCACCGGAGTGACTGCGATCGGCGACTCGATCATGATCGACGCGGCGCCGTTTCTTCGACAACTCCTCCCTGGCATCACCATCGACGCGGTCGTTGGCCAGCAGCTCGTCGAGGTTCAGGCCGCGGTGCCCAAGCTGCGCGCCGAGGGGGCGATCGGGGACCGTCTCATCGTGGAGTTGGGGACGAACGGCCCGTACACGCCCGCGCAACTCGTCGAGCTCCTGCACTCGCTCGGCCCGATGCGTCGGATCGTGCTCGTGAACACGTACGTCGACCGCCCGTGGGAGGCGGAGGTGAACGCCACGATCGCCACGGTGGCGAGGACTTACCCGAATGTCACCCTGGTCGACTGGAACGCGCTCGGCGCTGAGCACCCGAGCTACTTCTATCCAGATGGTGTCCATCTGAATCCAGAGGGTGGGCTGTACTTCGCCCGGCTATTGGTTAAGGCGCTTGGTTAGCGCTCGACACAAATGTCCTAGAACAGCCTACTACCACCGACGAGAAATATTTAGCGCTGTTCCGTCCCAACTATTAACTGTAAGGAGAGAGAAACAATGTTGGCAACTGTATGGGGAACCGGGCAGGTTCTGCTCGACATGCTGTGGTTCTTCCTCTTCGTGATCGAGATCTGGCTGATGATCACGATCTTCGTCGACATATTCCGCCGTCACGACATGAGAGGCTGGGTGAAGGCGTTCTGGGTCGTCTTCGTCGTCGTCCTCCCGTTGATCGGCATCCTCGTCTACCTCGTCGTCCACGGCGACAAGATGAGAGCGCGCGCTCAACAGGCGCTCATCGACGATACGGAGGCGACCCGCGCGTATGTTCTCAACTTGGGTCGATCGAACGAGGTCGATGACCTCGTTCGGCTTGCCGATCTCAAAGAGCGCGGGCTCTTCACCGACGAGGAGTTCGAGCGCATCAAGGCGCGGATCCTCGCCACGTAGTATTCGCCACGAAGCCTGACGCGGACTCGCAGGCGGGCGCTTCGACGTGACCGACACCGGCTCTTGACAAAGCCGTTGCCCAGTACCATCACGCGATGTGAGAGCGCCGGACGGTCCGCGTCCCCGCGACGGGCCGTTCGTCGGTCGAGCCGAGGAGCTGAAGCTCGCCGCCGCCTCGGCGGCACAGGTTCTCGACGAAGGAGGGCGACTTCTTTGGATTGAGGGCGAGCCTGGATCGGGGAAGTCCAGGCTCGCGCGTCGTATCACCGAGCAGCTCCCGTCGTCATTCAGCGTGTTGCGTGCAGAAGCCGATGAGCACGAGAGTGACGAGGTGCTGTCACTGGTCTCACAGCTTGGGCCGATAACCAGTCGTGACGGGTTTGCCGCCGGAGTCGAGCTGCTCGGGATCTTGAACGAGTGCCAGCGCGACGGTCCGGTCAGCGTCGTCGTAGAGGACCTTCATTGGGCGGACGTCACCTCTCGGCGAGCGCTGCTCACGACAGCACGGCGCCTTCGAGGGGACCGGGTCCTTCTCATAGTGACCACTCGTCCCGAGACGAGCGTGACGGACGGCTGGGAGCGGTACCGACTCGACCCGGAGCGCTGCCAGTGCGTATCTCTCGGTGGACTCACCACTGCAGATGTAGGGGAGCTCGCGCGACAGGTCGGCATGCCGATGGCGCAGCGGGACGTTGATCGTCTACATCGACATACGAACGGGCATCCGCTGCACGTCCGAACTCTGCTGAGCGAGCTCACCCCCGAGCAACTAGCCGCCGCCGACGTCGGCCTTCCCGCGCCTCGTTCGCTCGCGTCGGCGACGATCGCACGGCTGGCCGATCTCTCACCCGAGGCACGAGCTCTTGTATCCGCCATGGCGGTCGTGAACGGGCGAGCGCCGCTCAGGACTGTCGGGCACGTCGCCGCTGTCAGCGAGCCGACCCGCGCGCTCGGCGAGCTTCTCCCGACAGGGTTTGTGACCTGGCGCTCGAACGATGTCGAGACACCGATCGAGTTCTCTCACCCGCTCTATCGCGCAGCTGTGTACGACGACCTGTCGCCGACACGCCGCCAGGCACTGCATCGTGCCGCAGCGGGTGTCCTCGATGGAACGGCCGCGTTGGAGCACAGGGTCGCCTCGACGGACGGCGTCGACGATCAACTCTCTCAGGAGCTCGTCGACGTAGTCGAGCGTGAGCGCGGATCGCGTTCGCTCGCTGCGAAGTTTCTTCTGTGGGCCTCGTCGCTCAGTTCTGCACGACCACGACAGGAGCATCATCTGCTGGGAGCTGCGCGCTTTTTGCTCGCGGATGGCCAGACGACGCGAGCTGCCGAGCTGCGCCCCCGCCTCGAGGCGTGCGAGGACGGCCCACTTCGAAGCCTCGTCCTTGGTGTCCTCGCGTATAACCAGAGCGACTTTCTCACGGCCGAGCGTTGGCTGTTGCGTGTTGCGTCGCAGGTGAGAGGGGACAGCACCGACAAGGACCTGCTTGCAGCAGCGCTCGCTCGGCTCAGCACCTTGTACTGCACCCATAGCCGAGGCGTTGAGGCGCAGGCGTGCGCAACGCAGGCGCTCTCACTTGGTGCGAGCGACCGTCACGCCGAGCGCGTCGCGTGGGTCGGGCTCGGCTTCGGTGAGGCCATCAGCAACGGGGCGGCCGCCGGTCTTGCCCGACTCGCCGAACGGCTTCCTCAGGATCCCGACGACGTCGAGCCCGAAGACGTCGACCTGCTCGTCACCCGTGGCGCGCTGCGTGCTTTTGCCGGCCGAACTGAACCGGCGATCGCGGACCTTCGTGCCGTGTTGCGGCGAGCACGTGATGGTTGGCGCGTCGCCCAATTGACGCGCGCCCATCTGCACCTGTCGCAGCTCCTGTTCAGTCGGGGCGAGTGGGACGAAGCACTCGTCCACGCGCATGTCTCGTTGTCGCTCGTCGCCGACGAGGGGCTCCTCTCGATGCGCGCACAGGTTCACGCAGTGCTAGCAGCACAGAACGGAGCTCGAGGCGAGTGGAAGACGGCCCAAGAGCACACCGAGTCCGCGCGGAGCGCGTTGTCGGACTATCGCGTGCTCGGCGGGGTGATCATGACGCAGGTCGCGGCCGCCACCATCGCCTGGGCGCGAGGCGATCCCGATGGCGTGATCGCAGCTCTAAGCCCGCTAACAGCCACCGGTGATGTCCTCGCCTCGTTCGGGTGGTGGCCCATGTTCATCGCGGCGCTCGTCGAGCACGGTGACCTCGACGCAGCGGAGTTGCGCATTAGCGAGCTAGCCGCGATGGCCGAGAAACTGAAGCGAGACCTGCAGGCGCGCATCGACGGGCTGCGGGCCCGACTTGCGCTTGCTCGTGGAGAGCTAGACGCAGCGCTTTCGTACTTCGAGCGCGGGATCGGCCTTGTCGGACCAGACGATCCGCTGCTCGAACGGGCGGCTCTTCATCATGAATTCGGACGTTTCTTGCATGCGCGGGGCAGGCGGCGCGGCGCCGTCGATCAACTGCGCGATGCCCACGACCTCCTGGCGCGCGTTGGCGCAGAGCCCTTCCTCCGGCGAGTCGAGGAGGACCTTCTGGCGTGCGGAATTCGATCCGACGCGCGCGCAAAGCGCTCCCCTCTTGACCTAACCGATCGCGAGCAGGACGTCGTCGCGCTGGTTTGCAAGGGCATGACCAACCGTGAGGTCGCGGCGCAGCTCTACATCAGCGCCAAGGCGGTCGAGTATCACCTCCGCAACGTGTATGGAAAGCTCGGCGTGCGGTCACGCCGAGAGCTTCGCTTGCAGCTTCCGAGTTAGCTGCCTGCCTTGGCGATGG
The DNA here is from genome assembly GCA_030037405.1 of Acidimicrobiales bacterium. Taxonomy (GTDB): domain Bacteria; phylum Actinomycetota; class Acidimicrobiia; order Acidimicrobiales; family Bog-793; genus JOPF099. Next base: position 6,749 of record JASHRK010000069.1, read on the forward strand.
GCACATCCTCGGCACTTGTCTCTGTGAACTAGGGAGTCGCCCTAGGGGCGACTGCCACCCGAAAGCGCACTATTGGGACATGCCTCGAATGCGACGTCGAACCGAACGTCACCGACTGCGCTTCCTAGGGCCGATGCTTAGCGTCGTCCTCCTCTGCGTGGCGGCGGGAACCGCCGGTGGACTCATCGCGAGGAGCACGAGCACTGACTCCACGACCAAGACGTCGACTCTGCCGGGCACGGCGTGCGCCGCGACAAGCGTCGCAAAGACGGACCTCCCGGCGGTCGTGACGGTCATGGTGAGCAATGGGTCGTCCGGCTCGGTTGGCTCTGGCGAGGTAATTGGCTCGAGCGGCTACATCCTCACCAACAATCACGTGATCGCGCCTGCGGCGAACGGTGGGTCGGTCGAGGTGCGTTTCGACGACGGGACAACTGCGCCGGCGCGAATCGCCGGCCGTGATCCTCTGACTGACCTTGCGGTGATCAAGGTAGACGTCGATCGCGCACTCCCGACGATCCCGTTGGGCGACTCCTCCAACGTGCAGGTCGGTGAGCCGGTGTTGGTCCTCGGCTCCCCGCTCGGACTTTCGAGCACCGTGACGAGCGGGATCGTGAGCGCGCTCGACCGCACCGTCACCGTGCCCGGCGAGGGGTCGCGCTCCGCGTTCCTATTCGACGCCGTCCAGACGGACGCTCCGATCAATCCCGGCAACAGTGGTGGAGCGCTCGTGAACTGCTCCGGCCGCCTGATCGGCGTCCCCTCTGCGGGAGCCACCGTGCCAACCTCCTCCGGGGAGGCCAGCTCGGGGAGCATCGGCCTCGGGTTTGCGATCCCGGTCGATCTCGCGAGAGTAATCTCTGCCGAGCTCATCGCAACCGGTAAGGCCACGCACGCCTACCTCGGATTGGACGCAGAGCCGCTCGCTTCAGGAACCGGAGTTCCCTCGCCGGGCCCGTCAGGTCTACTCGTGACCGGCGTCGCCGCAGGGGGCCCAGCCGCGGTCGCAGGCCTCCGCCCGGGCGACGTCATTACCGCCATCGACGGCAGACCGGCCAACACGACGGACCAGCTGGTCGTCCTGACCCTCACGCGGCCGGCCGGCGCCCGGGTAAGTCTTGGCTACCAGCGCGCCGGTCGTTCTGCCAGCACGAGCATCGTTCTCGGCGTCGAGCCCTGATGGCGCTAGCCGCCAACCGGTTGTCGGGGCCTGCACCGATGGCGGCGGCGCCCGAGGGAGCGCGCGGGCTTTCCGCCGACGAGATCGGTGCCCGTCTTAGCGCCGGGCTGGTCAACGAGACGGTGGGCGGACACGGCCGGACGCTCGGCCAGATCATGCGCGCCAACGTCGTCACGCCCTTCAACGCCATCCTCGGCGCTCTGCTCGTCGTCGTATTCATCGTCGGACCGCCCCAGGACGGCCTCTTCGGCGTCGTCCTCGTGACCAACACCGCCATCGGGGTGGTCCAGGAGTTGCGGGCACGCCGGGCGCTCGACCGTGTGGCTATCCTGACCGCCCCGACGTCGCGCGTCATCCGTGACGGCTCGATCGCCGAGCTTCCTGCCAACCGCATCGTCCTCGACGACGTCGTGGAGCTAGGCCCCGGAGACCAGGTTCCCGTCGACGGCACGGTCCTGACGTCCGCCGGCCTGGAGGTGGACGAATCCTTGCTCACGGGTGAGTCGGAGTCTGTTCCAAAGGCCCTCGGCAGTGCCCTCCTCGCCGGGAGCTTCGTCGTGGCGGGCTCGGGGCGCTTCCGGGCGACACGTGTCGGAGATGCCAGCTACGCCGGCACGCTCGAGGCGCGGGCAAAGCGCTTCAGCCGGGTCCGATCCGAGCTCCTGGAGAGCACGAACGGGATACTTCGGCTCGTCGCCTTGGCGATGGTGCCGGTCGGCTGTGGGCTCGTGCTCGGGCAGATCTTTCGCAGCGGCCAGACGCTCGCCGATGCGCTCCGGGGCTCAGTGGCGGGCCTCGTCGGCTTCGTGCCCGAAGGCCTCGTGCTCCTCACGTCGATTGCCTTCACGCTCGGGGCCTGGCGGCTCGCCCGCCTCGGCGCGCTCGTGCAGGAACTGGCCGCCGTGGAGGGTCTTGCCCGCGTCGACACGCTCTGCATCGACAAGACGGGCACGCTCACCAAGCCTGGCATGCGACTCGAGGCTGTCGAGGTCCTGCCCGGAGGCGGAGGCCTTTGCGTCCGCGACATCCTGGCTGCCGTAGCGGGAGCCGACCCGAGCCCAAACGCGACGATGAGGGCGCTCTCTGCAGCTGGCGGCCCCCCTCCCACGTGGCCGGTCGTCTCGCGAGTGCCGTTTTCCTCGACACGCAAGTGGAGCGCCGTCGAGTTCGACGGCCAAGGTACGTTTCTGCTCGGAGCTCCGGAGGTCATCGCGCCGGTCCTGGACGGCGACGTGGCAGCTCAAATCGACGGCCACCAGCGCGCCGGACAGCGTGTCCTGCTCCTCGCGGCCATGCAAGGCTCGATCATCGGGGGGGAGCTGTCCGCTGGGGAGCTGCCCGGTCGTGTGCTCCCGCTGGCGCTGCTCGTTCTCGCCGAGGAGCTACGCCCCGACGCCAAGGCCACCGTGGCCTACCTGGCCTCCGAGGGGGTCGAGATCAAGGTCCTCTCCGGAGACGCTCCCGAGACCGTAGCCCGGGTCGCCGCCGACGTGGGCATCCCGTTCGCCGGAGCGCCGGTCGACGCCTCCCGGCTGGCCGACGATGCCCTCGCCTCCGCCCTCGCAACGAACACCGTCTTCGGGAGGGTCCGGCCAGAGCAGAAGCTCTCGGCTGTCAGAGCGCTGCAGTCGGGCGGTCACGTCGTCGCCATGGTCGGCGACGGTGTCAACGACGTCCCCGCCCTAAAGGATGCAGACCTCGGCATCGCCATGGGATCCGGCAGCCCCGCCAGCCGATCGGTTGCCCGCGTGGTGCTACTGGACAGTGCCTTCTCGGCGATCCCTGCCATCCTCACCGAGGGTCGACGGGTCATCGCCAACGTCGAGCGGGTGGCGAAACTGTTCGTGACGAAATCGGTCTACTCGGCAGCGCTGGCCGTTCTCGTGACGATCTTCGGACTGCCGTTTCTCGTCTTCCCGCGCCATCTAAGTGTCGTAAGCGCCTTGACGATCGGGATCCCGGGCTTCTTCCTGGCCTTTGCCGCACCGGCACCTCGGGCGCTCCCGGGCTTCCTCGGACGGGTACTGCGGTTCACCATCCCCGCCGGAGTGGCGGCAGCGACGGCCTCCTTCGCAGCCTATGCCGTCTGCAGGGCGACTCCCGGCAGCACCCAGATCCAAGCGAGCAGCGCCGCCATGCTGGCCCTCGTCGTCGTGGGCATCTGCGTCCTCATCCTGGCTGCCTGGCCGCTCGACCGGTGGCGCCTGCTAATGACCGTCGCCGTCACGGCCGGCATCGTGCTGCCGTTCGCCTCGTCCTTCGCCCGACGCTTCTTCTCCGTGCAGCTGCCCGCTGCTTCGGTCCTTCTCGCTACGGGCGCTGTCACAGCCGGGTCCATCGTCGCCCTCACGGTCTTCCTCCTCGTACGGCGAACGTTCGCTGTCAACCTCGCGTCCGAAGAGGCGTCACCGAGATGACCGACGGCACGACGCCTGCCCCAGGCCCCTCCCCACTTCGTTGACTCCTCTCCCGCCGCCACGGCTCCAGCCGTGAACTTCCTCTTCGCCCTCCTGGCCGCGTTCTCGAACGCCCTCAACGTCGTTACTCAGCACGTCGCCAGCACGAGCGCCCCGAGCACTGCCAAGGGTTGGCGTCTCATCCGATCCCTGCTCGGCAACCCGCTCTGGCTGACTGGAGCCGGCGCCCTCGTCCTCGCCTTCGTTTTCCAGGCGCTCGCGCTGCACAACGGCCTCTTGTCTGCCGTCCAGACGGTGCTCATGACCGAGCTGGTGTTCGCGCTTGTGATTCGGCGTCTGTGGCTCCGCCAGACGATCCCACCGGCAGCGTGGACGGCGGCGGCGTTGACGTGCGCGTCGATCTCGACGTTCGTGATAGTTGCCGAGCCCCGTGGCGGCTCGGAGCTGCCCGTCTCCGGAGCGTGGGTCCCGTCCATCCTCGTGTGTTGCTTCGCGGCCGGATTGCTCGTCCTGCTGGCGGTGCGGGGCTCCCCGTCCCGCAGGTGCGGCCTCCTGGCGACTGCGTCGGGGGCCGTCTGGGGTCTCGAGGCGACGTTCATCAAGGCAACGACCGACAGTCTCACTCAATACGGGCTCGGGGGCACCGTTCTCCGCTGGCCGATCTATGCCGTTGCTCTCGGCGGTGTGGCAGGTTCGCTCATCGTGCAAGCGGCCCTCCACCTTGGGCCGCTCCGGGTCTCGCAGCCGCTCTTCGTGATTGTGGACCCCCTCGTCAGCATCGCGCTGAGCGTGCACCTTTACGGGGAGCGGTTCACCGACAGCGTGGTCGACCTCACGATTGCCTCCGTCGCCTTCGTCGCTATGTGTGTCGGCGTCGTGCTCCTCACGCGCACCGTCCCGGAGACGGTGGAGCGGGGCGTCGCCGCCCGTCCGGCAGCATCCTGCTAGCGACGCGAAGAAACGAAGTCGCTCTGGAGGAGTCCGGCTCCTAGCCCTTGATCTCGAGTCGGTCGTCGGCGAGTTCGGCCCGCAGTACGCCGGTGTCCGGGTCGTATCGGTGCGACGTATCGCCCGTTACCTCG
>JASHRK010000070.1 GCA_030037405.1 Acidimicrobiales bacterium
TCCCTCGGCTCGGAGATCTCCCTCGTCGTCTCCCGCCAGCAGGTGCTCCCGCAGAAGGACCCCGAGGTGGCCGCCGCCCTCGAGGCCGACTTCCTCGACCGAGGAGTACGGCTCCTCAAAGGGGCCCGCGCCGTAGGGCTCGAACGAGACGACAAGAGCGTGACCGTCGCCTGCGACGACGGGCGCCGCGTGGAGGCGAGCCACGTCCTCATCTGCATCGGATCGGAACCCGCCAGCAGAGGTCTCGGGCTCGAGAAGGCGGGGGTGGCGACGAGCGCCACGGGACACGTTCCCGTCAACCAGGACTGCCAGTCGAACGTGCCCCACATCTACGCCGCGGGCGACCTCTCCGGACGCCTCCCTCTCGCTTCCGTGGCGGCCGTGCAGGGCCACAAGGTCGCCGAGCACGTCATGGGCTCGCACACCCGGGAGCACCGCCATCTCGACTACGACAAGGCTGCTTCGGCCATCTTCACCGAGCCCGAGATCGCCGACGTCGGGCTCGCCGAGGCGGAGGCGTTCGCCCTCGGCCGCAAGATCCGCGTGACGAAGGTGCCCTATGCCGCCAGCCCTCGCGCCCTCATCGACGGCGACTCTCGCGGCTTCGTGAAGGTCGTGTCCGACCCGGCGACAGGGGTCGTGCTCGGGGGCTCGATCGTCGGCGCCCATGCGGCAGAGCTCGTGAGCATCATCGCCCTCGCCGTGACGGCGCACCTCAGGGTGATCGACCTTGCCGAGAGCCTGTTCGTCCACCCCGCCCTCGCCGAGGCGCTGGCGGAGGCGGCAGAGTAGCCCTCTGCCAGCGGCGCAGGCCGGAGGCGTGGATGGCGCGGGCGGCTGCGAGGTCCTCTCGGCCAGGGCCTTTCCTCGCCGACCCGGGCACCTCGAGCACGGCCGGGACGTGCTGGAGGCGAGGATGGCCGAGGAGGGACCCGAGAGCGCGGGCGCCGATCCGGCCCTCTCCCAGGTTCTCGTGGCGGTCCCGGTTCGATCCGAGCGGGACCTTCGAGTCGTTCAGGTGGAGGAGGGCGAGCCGCTCGAGGCCGATCTCGTCCGAGAGAGAAGAGACGACGGCAGCCGCCTCGTCAAGGCTCTCGTAGGCGACGCCTGAGGCGTAGAGATGCTGGGTGTCGAGGCAGACGCCGAGGCGCGGGTCGCCTGAGGCGGCATCGAGGACCTGGACGATCTCCTGGAGGCTGCGCCCGATCGTCCCGCCGGCACCGGCGGTGTTCTCGAGGAGGATGGGGCAGCTTGCGCGCCCGAGCCTCTCCGAGGCGGTGTCGAGAGCCTGGCAAAGGTACCGCCCGAGCTGCCCGAGGACGCTCGCCAGCCCTTCGCCACGGTGGCTCCCGGGGTGGAGCACGACGCCGAAAGCGCCCATGCCCGTCGCGATCTCGAGGTTCTTCACGAGCGTCTCGAGGGAGCGGGAGGCAAGCTCGGGATCCGGCGCCGCCAGGTTGACGAGGTAGCTGGCGTGGCAGACGACGGAGTCGAGCTCCGGGCAGGCCGCAAGGCGGGAGGCGAACTCGGCGAGAAGCTCGGCGGAGTAGGAGCTCGGGCGCCAGACGCGGGGGCTCTGGGTGTGGACCTGGACGACCGAGGCGTCGACGGCGACCGCTCGTTCGAGGGCGGGCAGCAAGCCGCCGGCGGCCGAGACGTGGGCGCCGAAGAGCACGAAGCCAAGGTAGTTCGGGAGCCGCCTATCCTCGGGGGGATGGAGGAGGGTCGTAAGTACCTCGTTCGCACCTTCGGGTGCCAGATGAACGAGCACGACTCGGAGCGGATCGCCTCCCTCCTTCGGGCCAAGGGGATGGAGCGCACCGACGACGTCGAGGAGGCCGACGTCGTCGTCCTCAACACCTGCTGCATCCGTCAGAACGCCGACGACAAGCTGTACGGTCACCTCGGCCACCTCAAGTCGGTGCAGGCGAGGCGGCCCGGCATGCAGATCGCCGTCGGAGGCTGCCTCGCCCAGAAGGACCGGGAGGAGCTGGCGGCGCGAGCACCGTTCCTCGACGCCGTCTTCGGCACCTTCAACGTCGGTAGGGTGGCCGAGCTACTCGAGGAGGCACAGGGTGCCACCGGGACGATCGTCGAGGTCCTCGACGCCCCGGCAGCCGAGGGGACCGACTTCCCGCTCGCGATGCCGGTACGGGAGGATCTGGCCCACGCCGCCTGGGTGACGATCCAGGTCGGCTGCGACAACTCGTGCGCCTTCTGCATCGTCCCGGCCGTCCGCGGCCCCGAGGTGTCTCGGCCCTTCGACGAGCTCGTGGCAGAGGTCTCCGAGCTCGCCCGCGACGGCGTCGTCGAGGTGACGCTGCTTGGCCAGAACGTCAACTCCTACGGGCGCGACATCACGCGCCGCCGCCCCCTCTTCGCTGAGCTGCTGCGGGCCGTCGGCGCCGTCCCGGGCATCCGCAGGGTGCGCTTCACGAGCCCGCACCCAAAGGACCTCCGGCCCGAGACGATCGCCGCCATGGCTGAGACGGGCGCCGTCTGCGAGCAGCTCCACCTCCCGCTCCAGTCCGGGAGCGACCGGGTCCTCGCCGCCATGCGGAGGGGCTATACGGCAGAGCGCTACCTGAGCCGTCTCGAAGCGGCCCGCAGAGGCATCGAGGACCTCGCCGTCACGACCGACATCATCGTTGGCTTCCCCGGCGAGACGGAGGGGGACTTCCTCGCCACCCTCGGGGTCGTGGCCGAGGCGGAGTACGACAGCGCCTACACCTTCGTCTTCTCGCCACGACCTGGGACCCGGGCAGCCGCCATGCGTGAGCTGTGGGTGGACCCGGAGGTGACGAGGGAACGTTTCGATCGGCTGAAGGTCGTCGTCGAGCGCTCCGCCCTCGCGAAGAACCGACTGCGGATCGGCCGGGAGGAAGAGGTCCTCGTGGAGGGGCCCTCCAAGCGCGAGCCGAAGCTGTTGAGCGGGCGGACGAGGCAGGGAAAGCTCGTCCACTTCGCGCCGGTCGGGGAAGTCCCTGCCGGGAGCTTCGCCCGGGTGCGGATCGACGCCGCCGCGCCCCATCACCTGGCCGGCTCGCAGCTCTCCGTCGAGCTTCCCGCCCTACGGAGGAGAACCCCGATCAGGCTCTAGACTGGTCCGTCGTGAGCGTCTTCTCGAAGGTGCTGCGCGCCGGCGAGGGTCGGAAGCTGCGGAGCATCGCATCGGTCGTTCCCCTCATCAACGGGCTCGAGCCGGAGATCGCCGCGCTCAACGACGCCGAGCTCGCCGCGAAGACGGGCGAGTTCCGCGAGCGCCTCGACCAGGGCGAGGACATGAACGACCTCCTCGTCGAGGCCTTCGCCGTCGTGCGGGAGGCGGCGCAACGGACGATCGGCCAGCGCCCCTTCGACGTCCAGCTCATGGGCGGCATGGCACTGCACTTCGGGGGCATCGCCGAGATGAAGACCGGAGAGGGCAAGACCCTCGTCTCGACCCTTCCGGTCTACCTGAACGCCCTCGGCGGGCGGGGCGTGCACGTGATCACCGTCAACGACTATCTCGCCCGCCGGGACGCCGAGTGGATGGGTGAGATCTACCACTTCCTCGGCCTGAGCGTCGGCCTCGTCATCCCCCAGATCGACGACTTCGCAGCCAAACGTGCCGCCTACCACTCGGACCTGACCTACGGGACGAACACCGAGATGGGTTTCGACTACCTGCGCGACAACATGGCGTGGTCCCGCGAC
>JASHRK010000071.1 GCA_030037405.1 Acidimicrobiales bacterium
GAGGAGTACAGGGACACGATCCTCGTGCTCCATCCCGGGGAGACCCACGACCAGCGGGCGATCCTCACTCGTCTCGTCCAGCTCCACTACGAGCGCAACGACCAGAGCCTCGTCCGGGGCAGGTTCAGGGTGCGGGGAGACACGATCGAGCTACACCCTGCCTACGAGGAGTACGCAGTGCGCGTGGAGCTCTTCGGGGACGAGGTGGAGAGGGTCACGCGTTTCGACGTGCTCACGGGCGAGGTCCTCGGAGAGCTCGAGGAGCTCGTGGTCTTCCCTGCCACCCACTACGTCGCCGGGGACGAGCGGATGCGGAAGGCGATCGTCTCGATCGAGGACGAGCTTCGCGAGCGGCTCGCCGAGCTCGAGTCGGAAGGCAAGCTGCTCGAGGCGCAGCGCCTGCGCATGCGGACCGAGTACGACCTCGAGATGCTGGCCGAGGTCGGTTCCTGCAGCGGGATAGAGAACTACAGCCGCCACCTCGACGGGCGCGCCCCCGGCGTCCAGCCCTACACGCTCCTCGACTACTTCCCGGAGGACTGGCTGCTCGTGATCGACGAGAGCCACGTGACCGTTCCCCAGCTGCACGGCCAGTTCGAGGGCGACCGCTCGCGAAAGGAGGTCCTCGTCGAGCACGGCTTCCGTCTGCCGTCCGCCCTCGACAACAGGCCGCTTCGTTTCGAGGAGCTCGAGAAGCGGATCAACCAGACGATCTTCATGTCGGCGACGCCGGCCGAGTACGAGCTCTCCATCTCGAGCCAGGTGGTGGAGCAGATCGTCCGGCCGACCGGCCTCGTCGATCCCGAGGTCGTCGTGAAGCCGACCAAGGGACAGATCGACGACCTCATCGGCGAGATCAACGCGAGAGCCGCGGAGGGCGAGCGCGTCCTCGTGACGACGCTCACGAAGAAGATGGCAGAGGACCTGACCGACTACCTCCTCGAGTGCGGCCTGAGAGTGCGCTACCTCCACTCCAACATCGACACGATCGAGCGCATCGAGATACTGCGAGACCTGAGGCTCGGGGAGTTCGACGTCCTCGTCGGCATCAACCTTCTCCGTGAAGGCCTCGACCTGCCCGAGGTCTCCCTCGTGGCCATCCTGGACGCCGACAAGGAGGGCTTCCTCCGCTCGAGCACGTCCCTCATCCAGACGATGGGCCGGGCCGCTCGGAACGTCTCGGGGCGGGTCGTCCTCTATGCCGACGTCATGACGGACTCGATGCGCCGCGCCATCGCCGAGACGGAGCGGCGCCGTCTCGTCCAGCAGGCCTACAACGCCGAGCACGGGATCGATCCCCAGACGATCCGCAAGGCGGTCAGGGACCTCGTGGCACAATTCCGGGCGGCATCGGGCCTGAGTGCCGACGGGAGCGCACCCTTGCCCTCCCGGGCCGGCTCGGACCGCTCGCGGCGGGCCGGGCGGCGGGCTGTCGATCGGGCAGCCGCCGTCGTCGGGGCAGGAACCGGCTTCGGCGACGGCGAGCTCCCCGCCGAAGAGCTCGGCCGCCTCATCGAGACGCTCGAGTCGGAGATGCAGGTTGCGGCGAGAGAGCTGCGTTTCGAGTACGCTGCCCGGCTCCGCGACGAGATCAGATCATTGCGCAGAGAGCTTCGAGAGGTCGGCTGAGGTTGAGCAATTCCCTTGTGATCAGAGGCGCGCGCGAGCACAACCTGAAGAACATCTCGCTCGAGCTGCCCCGCGACCGCCTGATCGTCTTCACGGGGCTCTCCGGCTCTGGGAAGTCCTCGCTCGCCTTCGACACCATCTACGCCGAGGGCCAGCGCCGCTACGTGGAGTCGCTCTCGTCGTACGCCCGCCAGTTCCTGGGGCAGATGGACAAGCCCGACGTCGACTTCATCGAGGGGCTCTCGCCGGCCATCTCCATCGACCAGAAGTCGGCGTCACGCAATCCCCGCTCGACCGTCGGCACGGTGACGGAGATCTACGACTACCTGCGCCTGCTCTTTGCCCGCATCGGGCAGCCCCACTGCCCGAGCTGCGGGAGGCCGGTCAGCCGCCAGAGCCCTCAGCAGATCGTCGACCGCGTCCTGCAGCTGCCGGAGGGCTCCCGCTTCCAGGTCCTCGCCCCGGTCGTGCGGGGTCGTAAGGGGGAGTACTCGACTCTCCTCGACGAGCTCGCCAAGGAGGGCTACGCCCGCGTGCGAGTCGACGGAGAGGTGATCGACCTCGCCGAGCGCGCCTCGCTCTCTCTCGCCCGCTACGAGCAGCACACGATCGAGGTCGTGGTCGACCGCCTCGTGCGCAAGAGCGGGATCGAGCGGCGCCTCACGGACTCCATCGAGACCGGCCTCCGCCTCGGCGAGGGGATGGCGGAGATCCTCGTCGGGGGGGCCGGAAGGACGGTCGGGAGGGCGGCCGGGGGCGAGACGGCCGACGAGGGGGAGCTCCTCAGCTTCTCCCAGCACCTCGCCTGCACGCACTGCGGGCTCTCTTTCGACGAGCTCGCACCCCGGAATTTCTCGTTCAATTCGCCGTTCGGCGCCTGCCCCTCCTGCATCGGGCTCGGGACCCGCTACGAGGTCGACCCGGAGCTCGTCGTGCCCGACACGGACCGCTCGATCGCCTCGGGGGCGATCGCTCCCTGGACGGGGGCGCGCACGGAGTACTTCTCGCGGGTCCTGTTCGCAGTGGCGGATGCCTTCGGCGTGGACACGAAGAAGCCGTGGTCCAAGCTCACGAAGGCACAGGCGAGGGTGTTTCTCTACGGCACGGGCGGGAAGAAGGTGCACATCCAGTACCGCAACCGCTACGGCACCCTGCGCAGCTACGACACCACCTTCGAAGGGGTCGTCCCCTGGCTGCAGAGGCGGCACGGGGAGGCTGAGTCGGACTACCAGCGCGAGCAGATCGAGGGTTACATGCGCGAGGTGCCCTGCGCCGCCTGTGGCGGGGCGCGACTTAAGCCCGAGTCGCTCGCCGTGCGCATCGCGGGGCGCAGCATCGCCGAGCTCTGCTCGCTGTCCATCCGGGCAGCCCGCGAGCTGCTGTCCTCGATGGTGCTCACCCAGCGGGAGGAGCTGATCGCCGAGCGGGTGCTCAAGGAGATCAGGGCGCGCCTCCAGTTCCTCGTAGACGTGGGGCTCGACTACCTGAGCCTCGACCGCCCGGCGGCGACGCTGGCCGGCGGCGAGGCGCAGCGGATCAGGTTGGCGAGCCAGATCGGTTCTGGGCTGGTGGGGGTCCTCTACGTCCTCGACGAGCCCTCGATCGGGCTCCACCAGCGTGACAACCGGCGGCTCATCGACACCCTCCTCCGGCTGCGCGACATCGGCAACACCGTCCTCGTGGTCGAGCACGACGAGGAGACGATCCGCGTCGCCGACTTCGTCGTCGACGTCGGCCCGGGGGCTGGCGAGCACGGAGGCACGATCGTCTACGCCGGCCCGCTCGACGGGCTCGTCGCCAAGAAGGCGTCGCTCACGGGCCAGTACCTCGCGCGCAAGCGGGAGATCCCCGTGCCTGCGATGCGCCGCGAGCCGAAGGGCCACTGGGTGACGGTGAAGGGGGCCCGCGAGCACAACCTGAAGAACATCGACGTCGAGCTGCCTCTCGGGTGCTTCATAGCGGTCACGGGCGTGTCGGGGTCGGGGAAGTCGACTCTCGTGAACGACATCCTTCATCCGGCGCTCATGCAGCGGATCTACCGGTCGAAGACGGTGCCCGGGCGCCACAAGTCCATCGAGGGCGCGGAGAAGCTCGACAAGGTGATCGACATCGACCAGTCGCCCATCGGTCGGACGCCACGTTCCAATCCGGCCACCTATACGGGCGTCTTCGACCACGTGAGGAGGCTGTTCAGCCAGACCTCGGAAGCAAGGCTCCGGGGGTACAAGCCGGGTCGTTTCTCTTTCAACGTCCCAGGCGGGCGCTGCGACGCCTGCGCGGGCGACGGCACGATCAAGATCGAG
>JASHRK010000072.1 GCA_030037405.1 Acidimicrobiales bacterium
CACGAGAGCCGCGCCCCGCGAGGCCATCAGAGCGGCGGTCTCCTCGTCCAGGAACGTGCCGTGCTCGAAACACTCGAGGCCGGCGTCCAAGCCGTGCCGGATGGCCTTCGCCGTGTGGGCGTGGCCGGTGACATAGCTGTCATGAGCGCGTGCCTCCTCAACCGCTGCCGACAGCTCCGCTACCGTGAACTGGACCCACTCGAGCGACATCTCACGCGACAGGATGGGCCCGGTCATGGCAACCTTGACCTGCGTGGCGCCCCGTCGGAACGCCTCTCGTGCCGCGAGCCTCACCGCCTCCGCACCGTCACAGACCACGCTGAGCTGAGATAGGCCGGGGAGGCCATGGCTCTGAGTTGGCAAAAAGCTCGCATCGACATGCCCATGGCCGCCCGTTTGACAGAGAAGCGGGCCGGAGGGATACAGCCGCGGCCCGGGGACCAGGCCAGCTTCGATCACCCGCCGCAGGCCTCCATCAGCTCCGGCCACCTCGCGCGCCGTCGTATGCCCAGACTCGATGCACAGGGCAGCATTCTCGAACACCCTCGCGGCAAGCATCGCCGGCTCGAGCGGTGAGCTCTCATCCGACGCCACCAGACCCATGTGCGTATGCAGGTCAATCAACCCTGGCAACACAGTAAACCCGCCGAGATCGACAGACACGGCGTCTCGATCTCGGCCGAGGGGCGAACTGTCGACGCGTTGGATACGCTCCTCGTCCACGATCACGTCGACGCGATCGAGCGGCTCATGGCCAGTCCCATCGATCAATCGGCAATTCCGGAGTGCTAGCACCGCTACCGGTCCTCGCTCCCGTTCACTGTGGCGTGCTCCTCCACGTGAGCGAGAGCACGATCGAGCCAGTCATCCCGCAGCTGTCCTCTGTCCGAGCGGGGTCAACGCAAAGCTGCCCCCTAGCAACTCGGTCTCCGCGGGATCCTCCGAGGAGAGCCTGGCGGCAGCCATGACCTTCTCACCAAACTCCTCGGCGTCGTCCTGCGGGTAGTAACCGAGCGCCTCGCCGGGCTCAGGATCCCACCACGCCCGCGCATTCTTGGAGACTCCGAAGACGACCGCGTAGGACAGGTCCTCAGCCCGGAGGCAAGCATCCACCAGCCGGGCAACGTCCCCAGGACTGAGCCACGTCGCCAGGTGTCTCTGTCTTGTCGGCTCGTCACAGCATGTCCCTATTCGTAAGCAGGCTACCCGCATGCCAAATCGATCCGAGTACAGGCGGCCGAGCGTCTCGCCCATGATCTTCCCCAACGCGTAATAGCTGTCGGGACGTAAAGCAGCCTCCACGCTGAAGATCGGCGCCCGTGGCGCGAGTCCTTGTACGTGATTACTGCTCGCAAACACCACCCTCCCGACGCCCTCGTCCCGCGCAGCCTGGAACACGTGAAACGTTCCGCGCACGTTGACATCGAGCACTTCCTCGAACGGAGCCTCGTCGTTGATGCCCGCGAGATGGACGACCGCATCCATGCCACTGACAGCCGCCCGGACCGCCTCCAGGTTCCGCACGTCACACACGATTCCCTCGTGCTCCCCCGGCACATCGCGTACATCCAAGAGTCGCAAGTCGTAACCAAGTGCCGGCAGCCTCTGACGCAAATACCCACCAATGACCCCCGCCGCGCCGGTTATCAACACACGTGCTCCCGGCTTCAATTCCGCATCCACGCCCGGCATAATATCTAGTCTATCCAGACGTCTTTAAAGCGATAGCCACCGAGAGACCAGCCTGCTCTATTCGGAACTAAACCATGCACGTAGCTACGGTAACTATCGAAGACATCATTGAATGCCCAGATGATGTAGCCACCATCGTTATGGTCTATCAACATCATCTCATGGATGAGGTCACGTTGCTTTGCTGCATTGAGTGTCGCGTTAGCCTCTGCGAACAGAGCAGCATAGTGATCGTCGATGAAATGTGGCTCATTGAGAGGCGAAGATGGCAGGTTGCTTTGGGTCACCTGCGCAAGATAGTACTGGCCCAGCCAATAGCTCTGGGAGAACGGACGGTGGAGGTAGGTTGGACCGAAGTAGGAGCTAGGCGACATGTTGTTCAGTCTCACGGTCACGCCTGCTGCCTTGGCTTGCTGGGCGAGTACTGTCGCGCTCTGCAACACGCCGTTCGACACGGCGCTCGTGTCGAGGGTTATTGTAAGGTCAGATCGGCCTGCTGCCTTGAGTAGGGACTTCGCCTGTGCTATATCTTGATGTCGTTGCGGAATGTCTGTGTCATATACTGGATCGTACAGGCCAAAGAAGTCATTCCCTACACGACCATACCCGTCGAGTGCTTCATCGATCATCTCTCGACGGTTGATAATGAGCTTCATCGCCTGTCGGACGCGGTTGTCTGTAAACGGTGCCAGATTCTCCTGCATCACGAAAGGCACCCATTCTGAGCTCGCCGCCTGCAAGACGCGCGCTCCAGACGAACTCCTTAACGAGGAAAGATACGATGCATTGAGTTGATCTACACAGTCAAAGGCGCCCGAAATCACTCCGTCGACCTGAGAGGCCGGATCCGAAGCATCGATTATGTCCAACTCGTCCAAATACGGCAGACCCGTCTCCCAGTAGTTTTGGTTCCTCGTGAAGACGCTCTCGACCCCTGGGGTAAACGACTTGTACATAAACGGTCCCGTCCCAACGGGATGTTTCGGATCGAAGCCGACGGGCACGATCAGATAGAATGTATCTGCAAGGACCTCCTTCAAGCAGGCGAGCGGCTTGTGCATCGGTACCTCGACGGTGTAGGTGTCGACGGCGCGCAAGGCATTCATGTCGACGTAAGAGAGGCCACCCGCGCCCTCAAGCGGGCTCTTCGGGTTCCAGATGCGCTTGAAAGTGAAGATCACGTCGTCCGCCGTGAGCGTCTTGCCATTGTGAAACGTGATTCCCTTCTTCAGGCGGATCGTCCACATGGTCGCCTTTGGGTTCGGCGTGATCTCCTCGGCAAGGGAGTACTGCAGCGAGAAGTCGGGTGCGATCTCGATCAAGCCGTTGCACAGATTGAACGAGCGGCTCCAGTCGATGTTCGTGAAGGCGTTGTTCGCGTCCAGGTTGTCCGATGCACCTCCTCCGGCTATCCCGGCCTTCAGGGTTCCGCCGCGCTTCGGCTTTGCCTCGCTGAACCCGTTAACGCCAACGGCGTGTAGCGAGCCACGAATGCCGAGGAGGGCACCGACTCCGAGAAGGCCCGTGCCCTTTGCCATTCCACCCAGGACCGCCCTCCTGCTGAGCGGCGCGCCGCCGGAGCAGGTTGCCTGTTCGGGAGCTTCATGGTGCACGTGCGTCATTTCAAACCTCCCACCTACTTGAAGGGCCAGTGGTGTGTTTCCGTACCAGCTCCTCGTCCACCTCGACCCCAATGCCAGGCTGGTCGGGAACGCTCAGATTGCCTTCCTTGAGCTCGCCTAGATCGGTGACTACGTCTGCAACCAGGTGGCCGTGGTAGGTCTGATTTCCGTCGACGATGCTGGGGAGGGTGGACAGGATCTGCAGCTCGGCTGCCACTGCGATACCGGATGATGGTGGAGCATGCAAGCAGAGGCCGGTCCCGCTGGCAGCGCAGATTGCGCCGACTTGGCAGAGCGGCATGAGTCCGCCCAACCAGAGCGGACCGGTCACAACGACGTCGCATGACCCGGAGGCAATCGCCGTGTTGACCTCGGCCGGGCTCCACATGAACTCGTTCCCGGCAATCGGTACCCGAGTGCGACGCCGTAGCTCGGCCATCTTGGCGAGGTTCCGAGCGTCAATAGGTGCCTCTACGAAGTCAAGGTCATACTGCTGCAGGCGCTCGAGCATCTTCAGAGCATGATGGGGAGTCCAATGCTCGTTGACATCGACGCGGATCGCGATCTCCGGCCCGACGGCGGCACGGACAGCCGAGATGGCCTCTATGTCGCGCTTGTCGTCGTTCCCGACCTTGAAGTAGAGAACACGGAAGCCATTCTGCACCGCCGTCTCCGCTTCCTCTACGAGCTCGCCGACCTCGGTGCTAAAGCAGTACCCAAAATAATTGACGGTGTCACGAATACGCCCACCGAGGAGTTGATTGATGGGGCGCCCTAGGTACTTTCCCATGGCATCCCAGCAGGCGAGGTCGAAGCCTGCAAAAGCCATGTTCACGAGTCGATCATGATTGCTCGGAGGTAGCGCTTCCTTGACCTTGGCGCGCATGCGTTCGACCTCGAAGATGTTTCCACCAACGACCAGGGGGGCGATACCTTCGACTGCAGCGCGTGCGACTTCTGGAGTCGCCCCGCTGGTGCCTCCGCTGCTCTCTCCCCAGCCAACTACGCCCGAACTGGTCTCCAGTCGGATGAAGACATTGGTGAAGCTGTTCCGATAGAGCTTGCTCGAGTGCTCATACTTCGTCAGCTGGAGCGAAAGCGGAAAGACGTCAATTGCCGCAATCCGCTCAGCGGGTTCACTCATTCGCGCCACGTCCGCTGTGTAGGGGGCCTGTCGATGACTGGCATATGTTGTATCACGTATGCTGCAGCATGTCAATGCCGAAGGAGGTCGACGATCGTCGCCAGTCGCTTCCCGTCCGCCGCTCGACGACAGCGCCGTCATGACGTCGACGGGTCACGCCGCGCGACCGTCCTCGCGGTAGCCTCGGCGTCGTTCTCGTCAGCGACGCCACGATCGGGTGGCGTGAGACACGAGCAGGCGACGGCTGCCGGAGGATCGGACATGATCGAGACGCGAGCTCGCCCTCGCAAGTCGCAGGACTTCCAGCGATGAGCGTCCCTAGGCTGCGCGACCTCCTCGCGAGCGATCTGCCCCTCATCGGTACGTTCGTCGGCCTCCCGTCACCCTATTGCGTCGAGATCCTCGCCTCGAGCGGTTTTGACTGGCTGTGCGTGGACATGCAGCACGGGCTCGTGACCGACGAGCTCCTCCCTTCCGTCATCTTGGCTTCGCACTCAGGGGACACGCCGGCCGTCGTGCGCACCCGTTGGAACGAGCCCTCGACGATCATGCGGGCTCTCGACCTCGGGGCAGCCGGAGTGATCGTCCCCCTCGTGAACGACGCCGAAGAGGCTCGTGCAGCCGGACGGGCGACTCGCTTCCCACCCGAGGGAGTGCGCAGCTTTGGACCATTGCGCCCGCTCGACGCCGGGCAGCCTGCAGCGCAGTCGAATGACGACGCCATCTGCGTGGTGATGATCGAGACTGCCGGCGCTGTCGAGCAGGCACGCGCCATCGCCGAGGTCTCGAACATCGACGGCATCTTCGTCGGACCGAGCGATCTCTCGCTCTCGGTCACGGGGAGGCTCGGAAGCGGGACTCAGGGCCATGTCACCAGGGTCGCCGAGGCCTGCCGCTCAGCGGGAGTAGCCGCCGGCATCGCCTGCGCCGACGCCAATGCGGCAGCCTCGGCGGTGGCAGCCGGCTTCCGCCTTCTAACGGTGCAATGGGACGTGAGCATGCTCGCGAACGGCGCCGCCTCCTTGCTCGCCTCGGTCGCCTCCGCACTCGAAGGGCAACCCTCCGAGGCAGGTCGAGACTAGATGCGCATTACGGACGTCTCTCTTCACCGCATCCTCATTCCCCTCGAGTTGCCGACGGTCTGGATAGGTGGCGTCGACAGCGGATGGGCGCGGACAGTCGTTCGCGTACGCACAGACGAAGGAATCGAGGGCATCGGCGAGACCTCGAGCGATGACACGACATACCAGCGGTTACTCGCCCTCCGAGAGACCTTTCGCGGGAAGTCACCCTATGAGGGACGCCGCCTCGTGCAGGAGATGTGGCAAGTACCGGTGCAGATGGGGACGAGCGGCATGCATGCCCTCCAAGCGATCGAGACGGCGTGTTGGGACCTCACCTGCAAGGTGGCGAACCTGCCCCTTCACCAGCTTCTCGGAGGCGCGCTCCGCTCCAGCATCCCAGTTATCGGCTACCTCCATCCCCGCGTGGCCACCGACGACGGGCGAGCGCGCGACCATCTTCCGGACGAGCTTGTCGCGCACGCGACCGCGATCGCCAAGACCTGTGGCATCCGCACGCTCAAAATGAAAGGTGGTGTTTTCGCGCCCTCACAAGAGATCGACTCCCTGGCCACCCTCCGTGCGGCGTTTCCTGATTACCTCATCCGCTTCGATCCGAACGCTTTCTGGTCTGTGGCGACGGCAGCCAGGTTAGGACACGAGCTCGAGCGTCTCTCGCTCGAGTGGTGGGAGGACCCCGCGCCCGGCATCGAAGGGATGCGGAGAACCCGCAGCACCGTGCCCATCCCAATCGCAAGCAACATGTGCTGCGTCCAGCCGGACCAGTTGGCAAGCGCCATTCGCTCGGACGCCATCGACGTCCTTCTTCTCGATATTGACGACTGGGGCGGGCTCAGCGCCGCGATGAAAGCGGCCGCGACTTGTGAGACGTTCGGCATCGGTGTTGGCCTGCATTCGAGCGGAGAGGCGGGGATCGCAACGGCCCTCAACCTGCAACTTGCGGCCACGCTGCCAACCTTCCCGCACGCGATGGACTCCTACTACCACCACCAGACCGCCGACGTCATCACGGAGCCGCACCGATACGACAACGGCGAAATGGCTGTCCCGAACGGACCTGGGCTCGGTGTCTCGATCGACGACGAAGCATTGGCGAAGCTCGAAGAGCTGTTCGCCACCCCCCGGCGCCCCGTCGTCGACCCCACTCCGCGTCCGCGCCGCCCCGGGCTCTGGTAGTCGGCGTTGACGACCGTCTCTCTGCTGATCGCAAGCACTTTGCCGGGCTGGGCTAAGACGAGCTGAGACCGCGACGCGCCAAGCCACCTCGCGAAGGTTCGTGCGGCTATCTCTCAGCTTGCACGGGAACGGCCGAGAAGTCGGGGACGGTCGGCGCCTGTGTGGCCTTGGTCTCCTCACTTACCGCCGGGTTCGGGGCGGTAGCGGCCGAGCGGACGAAGCTTGCGAGACCGGCCCCGGCGAGAAGCAAGAGCCCAGCAACAAGAAAGGCGCGGTCGTAACCCGCAATCAGGGCGGCCTGGGCATGGAGCACCCCGGCGGCGTGGGTGCCCCGGGTCGCTCCGGCGGCGATCGTGGCCAGGACGGCCAGGCCCACCGCCCCGCCGATCTGGCGGCTCGTGTTGACCAGGCCGGCGGCAAGACCCGCTTCGCTGGGGGGGAGGCCGGCGGTGGCGGTGAGGGTCATGGGCACGAAGGTTGTCCCTACACCGAGCCCGAAGAGCATGAGGGGTACGAGCATGTGGGCCCAGTAGTCGTCGCCGTAGGCGAGAGACGACATCCACAGGAGGCCCGCGGCGGCGACGGCAGGTCCGAGCATGAGCTGTCGGCGGGCACCGATCCTGGCCACGACCCGGGGCGCAGCAAGTGCTCCGAGGAGGGTCATCACCCCGGCGGGCAGGATGGAAAGGCCGGTGCGCAGCGGGCTGTAGCCCATCACCTCTTGGAGATAGAGGGAGACGAAGAAGTACATCCCGAAGAGGGCTGCTCCGAGAGCCATGGCGATCCCATTGGCGGCGCACAAGGAGCGGCGCCGGAAGACCGAGAGCGGCACAAGCGGGTCCGCGGCGACACGGGCTTCGACGAAGAGGGCGGCGACGAGAAATGCGAACCCGCCCACGAGGGCCATGACCGTCTGGGTTGACGCCCACGGGTGCGTGTCGGTGCCGACGATGCCGTAGACGACGAGGGCGAGACCGGCGGTGATCGTGAAGGCCCCTTCGAGGTCAAGGCGCCGCGCTCCCGGAACCTGGGACTCGGTGAGGACCCGGGGGGCGGTGATGAGCATGACGAGCCCGATGGGGACGTTGACGAAGAGCACCCATCGCCAGTCGAGCAAGTCGGTGAGGATCCCACCGGCGAGCACGCCAGCAGCCGCGCCGCTCGCTGCGGTGGCCGACCAGACGCCCATGGCGCGGCGTCGTTCACCCATGTCGGTGAAGGTGGAGGTGAGAAGGCTGAGCGAACTGGGCGCCAACACCGCGCCGCCGAGCCCTTGGGCGGCGCGTGCCGTGACGAGCCACGTGCCCGATTGAGCGAGACCACCGGCGAGGCTGGCGAGGGTGAAGAGCGACAGGCCGACGAGGAACACCCGCCGCCGGCCGAAGAGATCAGCGGCGCGTCCGCCGAGCATCAAGACACCGGCGAAGGTCAAGGTGTAGGCGTTCACGACCCACTGCTGGGAGGTGAGGCTGAGGCCGAGGTCGTGACGCATCTGCGGCAGGGCTACGTTCACGATCGAGACGTCGAGCACGACCATGAACTGGGCTACGGCGCACAGGGTAAGCACTCCCCAGCGAGAGGCGCCGCCCCTCGGGACGGAGAGGGCACTCATCGGTGAGCTCCTTCCGGGATTCGAGCCGGACCACGTTGTCGATAGGACATGGTGACCTCCTCTACAGAACAGATCAGGACTGTTCTGTATTCTACTCCGGCCCAGGGCGAAACGCAACAGCGCTGTTCTGATATTCTGGGCGCGTGAAAACCGACCAGCACCCAGCGGGCCGCCGGCGGGACCCGCGGACCGATGTCGCCGCCGTCGACGCCGTCCTCGACCTGGTGAGCGGCGGGGCAACCCTCTCGGGTCTGTCCCTCGTAACGATCGCCGTGCACGCCGGTGTCTCGCGCAACTCCCTCTACCGGCGCTGGAAGACCAAAGACGACCTCTACCTCGACGTCCTCGATGCCATCAACGAGCCGCTTCCCACCTTCGACAGCCCGAGCGCCCGCGAAGACCTGGTCGCTCATCTGGCCATCCTCATCGAACGCACCCTCGACCCTCGGGCCAGCAGCATCCTGCGTGCCCTGCTCGCAGAAGCCCACGCGTTCCCCGAGGTCCACCGCCGTTACTTCGCCGAGATCGTCACCCCACGCCGGGACGCCA
>JASHRK010000073.1 GCA_030037405.1 Acidimicrobiales bacterium
TGAGTGTGCTCCCCGGTGGCGCTGATCTGGGAGAGGCGCTCATCACCGACCCGAAGGTGCGTGTGATCGCGTTCACTGGCTCTACTCGGGCCGGACGAACGGTCGGTGCCCTGGCCGGGCAGCACCTGAAGCGGGTCCATCTCGAGCTTGGCGGCAACTCGGCGCTCGTCGTCATGGGCGACGTCGACGTCGAGAAGGCCGTATCCGTCGCCGCCTTCGGTTCCTTCATGCACCAGGGCCAGATCTGCATGACCACGGGACGCCACCTGGTCGACGCTCGGATCGCTGCCGACTACACGGAGCGGCTCGCCAAACACGCTGAGGTCCTCCCTGTCGGCGACCCTACGAGCGGACAGGTGGCCCTCGGTCCCATCATCGATGAGCGCCAGCGCGACCACGTCCACTCTCTCGTCACCGCCAGCCTTGAAGCCGGAGCTCGGCTTGCCGCTGGAGGCACCTACGAGGGGCTCTTCTACCGCCCGACGGTCCTCGCGGAGACCCCGCCCACGGCGCCGGCCTTCGTCGAAGAGGTGTTCGGCCCGGTCGCGCCGGTCGCGAGTTTCTCGAACGAGGATGAGGCGGTCGCTCTCGCAGCCGAGACCGGTTACGGGCTCTCCCTCGGAATCCTGGCGGCAGACGGCCTGAAGGCCCTGGAGCTGGCGTCTCGCATCCCTTCGGGGGCTGTCCACATCAATGACCAGACGGTGGCCGACGAGGCGGTCATCCCGTTCGGCGGTGTCGGGGACTCGGGCAACGGGTCGCGAATGGGAGGGATCGCCAATCTGGACGCCTATACCGAGACCCAGTGGATCACCGCCCAGTCAGAGTTGCCGGGATACCCCTTCTGACAGAGCGCCTCCGAGCCCGAGTGGCCACCAGGCTCGCTTGACAGAAGGCAACCCGCGTGAGGGCTCGTATGAGGAGGTCCGTTTCAATTCCACGCTCTTCACACGCCGTCAAAGCGGTGCGACACTGAGGCCGGCCGCCGCCGCGCCCTCTCGGAGCCCGGAAGACAGTCTCGGACGTGGAGATGACTACCGCACGGCAGGTGGGACCCCACGCGGCAGCCGGTATTGTGGACATTTCACCGCGCATGCGCGCACTCAAGTCCACAAGACGAGACGTCGGCGCCCCTCGCGCCCCCGACCGCAAAGCGTGGACATTTCACCGCGCATGCGCGCACCCACGTCCACGAAACGCAGTCCGCGCTCGGGTGCTCTTGTCGACCGAGTACAACGGTGGAGGGTGCCCGCGAGGTGGACGGCGATCGGCAACACGCCTGTTGTGTCAGGAGGGTCTCTCCGTCGCTTCGCGACCGTTTACGGTGTCGTAGAGGTGACGCTCTTGTAGACGTATTCGGCCTTGTAGGAGTCGAAGAGCGTCCGTCCAGAATAGAGAGTGATGAACTTTCCGACGAGCCTGTAATTCTGCGCGAACCACGACATTGAGGTTGACGTCCAAGGGATCGAGTCGCTGAACGGCCCTTTCAACTCCACGTACTGAGCCGAGGCGAGGTTGTCGAACCACTGGATCTGGAACTCGACCGGATAGGGCGGAGACGGGTGGGGCGGCAACCCGTGGTCTTCCGCCAGGTACATGCCGAACGGATCGACCACCGCTGGGCAGCCTTGTCCAGAGGGCGTGAATCGGTTCGCGGCCAGCAAGTCCACGTAGTAGTCCGAGACGACGCAACTGCCGGGAGGGATCACGGAGTCGAGCGCAGGTGCTGGATTCGACGCTTCCGCAAGGTACGTGTTGCCGTAGCTGACCTCGTTCTCCACGAGGAACGAGAGCACTGCCAGCGCTGCTGCTGCGGCGACCAGGCGAGCCACAATCCTCGAGTGCCCGGCCAGAGCCAGCTTCTGTGCCCTCATGAAAGCGCCCACTCCCGACAACAAGCGGCTCAGCACCGGTCCCACCAGCAGCACGAGGAAGGAGACGGGGAAGTAGGCGTAGCCAAGGTTGAGAACCTCGGACACGAACATGCCTGCATATACGATCGCTGCAGCCACCAGGCAATACCACTCCAAGAGGAGCAGGCGCCTTCGATGCGTCGCGAATACTGCGATCACGGCGGCCAGGAAGACGGCGCTTACGACGACGGCAATAGGGGTCGGATCATGGAGGACGCCGGTTGCTTGCAGCGCCCTGACGCCCGAAGTTATTAGGAGCCGGCCCGTGAATGTCGTCGGCGCCGTTCCCGCTGCAAGGTTCCGGGTGAGCTGATCGGCAATCACCTCATGCAAGAAGGCATGTGGGGCTGCCAAGAGAAAGGGAACGCACGGCAGGCCGCCGAGGAGCACGCCTGCGGCGACGAAGGTGGTCTTGCGACGCGACCGGGCCAGACAGATGATGATCACAGCGAGGATGGGAAGGACTCCCCAGACCTTTACGACCGCCGCGAAACCGAAGCACACGCCAGCAAGGAGGACACGCCGATCCGTCGCGAGATCGCCCTTGCGGAACAAAAGGAGGGCGCCCAGCAGGTCGAAGAAGACGAGATAGGGCTCTAGCTCGACCCGAGGGTCGATCCATACCAGCCCCAGCCAGGTGGCAAAGAGAAACGAGGTGATGCCGACGGCGAGGCGCCCGGCCGGGCGCACGACCAGGCCGGCGAGGACGACGTTGGTCGCGATCGTGAGGGTCGTCAGGCACCGGGCGATGGCGAGCGACACGTCGGTCGTTCCCGCAAGGCGCCCGACGAGGGCGACCGGCGCGAGGAGGAGCACGATCCCGGGTGGCTGCACGAAGACGAAGTCTCTGTAGGGCAGCACGCCGTTGACGAACCTCGTGGCGGAGCCGACATAGACACCCTCGTCGTACCCTTCGTTCCAGCCGAGCACACCGGTCAACACGTGCGGGAGGTTCAGCCAGTACGCTCCTATGCCGAGGGCGAGCAGGCCAGCCGCGACGGCGATGGCCGTGGACGGCGGTGCAAACTGGCGCCGGTGAGTCGGACGACGGAAATGTGTCGGCGGGCCGTCATGCCGCTCGGGCTGCGTTTCCTCGTTGTTCGGCATCCTCCTCGCTTCCCCAGCGGTCCCGCGACGACCACGAGCGCGACGCCACCCTGGCGGTCCGAATGCTCACTTTCTAGCAAACGACCGGTTCAATGCGTCTTGGCAAAGCGCTGCGACACGAGGGCCGTGCCCGCCGCGAAGCTAGGCGACGCCGAGGCCCTCGATTATGAGACGCCCCTTGCTCGCCGCCTCGAGGGTGATCGTCGCCCGCCGTAGTGCGATCGATGGCAGCTGGATCACGACGCCGTGACGGGTCGTGGGGGCGTAGGTGTTCACGGTCCTGAGGAGACGGCCGTTGACGTAGACGGCGAGGCGACCGCAGGAGGGGCACTTGGTCACAACCGGTGCGACCTGGCCGATCTCGGCACCGACAAGGCGCAGCTCGGCTCTCTCGGTCGTCGTCTCCAAGTAGGAGTGGAGGTAGTAGGCAGCTCCGCTGTGGCGGGTCCAACCCGCCGTAACAGGACGGAGGGACTTCGCGGAGAGGGGAAGAGCCGTGCAGTCATCGGGGGACCAGGACGAGTAGAGGCCTGACTGGAGCCTCGCACGGGCACTGAAGCAGTACTCGTCGCCGGCCATGGCGTGTGTCAGCTCGACAGAGCTGCTCGTCGTCCCTTGCCAGCTCGACGGGTAGACGTAGTCGCCGTAGTACTCACTGTTCCAGCGAGCCGCTCTGTAGCGCACGTCGTAGGCCGCAACCGGAGACGACGCCCCCGCGACCGAGTAGCGAACGGGAAGCGTCTTGTCGAGCTCGAAGGCGAGTGTCGGGCTCGTGACCCTCACGTCGGGTGCGACCTCGTAGCTGAACTCGTCGGCGGCGCTGACCGGGCTCTCGGTAAGACCGTCCTCGACGATCATGCGCAGGTTGACCGTGCGTGCCGTCGATGTCGGCAGCACAGCGGTGCAGCGCGTCGTCGAGGTGCAGGAGGCGACCGCCGTCTTCGAGCCGACCAGGAGCTCGTCTGCCCCGGCGATGGGGAGGAAGCCGGTGCCGGTGATAGTGACGGTCGTCGCCGCGCTCGTCGCGCCGATGTCCGGGGAGACGGCCGTGATCGAGCTGGAGGCAAGCTTCGTCCTGTAGTTCCAGCACATGAGAGCAGCCAGCCCGGGATAGAAGGCGCTCGACGAACCGGACGATGTCCGTCCGCTCACGATAGGTGTACCGAGGCCGCTCGCCATGTCGTAGCCGGCCGTCGCGGGGTAGAGACCACCGGAGTAGCCAGAGGCCGTGTCGTCGTTGTCACCGCTCGTCACGTCGTAGAGAGCCTCGTGAGCGCCGTTCGGCTCGTCGTATATGTACGAGCTGTCGGCGCTTGCAACTTCGTAGAGCCCTTCGGGCAGCACGCCAGGGTCACCCGAGCCGTAGTCGCTGCAGAACGGCGAGTCGTCGATAAGGGCGGCGACGGCGGCCCAGAGGGGTGTTGCCGCACTCGTGCCGCCCCAGCCGCCCTGCCACAGTCCCTCGTAGTACGCCACGTACCCGGTCTCCGGGGCGGCATCGGCCGAGACGTCCGGCACCTGGCGTAGCAGGGCGTTGCTGCTCGACGACGCGCAGTTCGTTGAATCCACCTGCGAATCTTGGTTGACCAGGCCCGGTATCGCCGACTGGTCCTGGTAGGAGGGCATGCAGAAGGTGCTGGAGACTCCCCCTCCGCCTGCTCCGCTTCCGTCGTTCCACACGTCTTCGGAGCCGGTCCCGATCGAAGTACCGCCGACGCCGACGACATAGGGCTGGCCGGCTGGGTCCTCGACAGAGAGGGAGCTCTGCTGTGTCGATCCGGGATCGTCGAGACAGTCCGTGGAGCCGGTGTCGCCTGCAGACGCGAAGACGGTCTCGCCCTGCGAGTTCGCCTGCTCGAAGAGCGCTTGCTCGGCCTCTAGGTACGAAGAACCGCTCTCGCTGAGAACGTCGAGCTCGCACAGACCCCAGGACGTCGAGATCACCTGGTCGCTGTCCTGGTCTATGACGGCCTCGTAGTCGTCGTAGTTCGACGTTCCAGTGTTCGGCGCCTGGTAGACGTCGATCGTCGCATCCGGGGCAAGGCCCATGACGTCTTCGATGTCGAGCGCAGCCTCGCCCGAGCCGGCCCCGCTACCGGCTCCGCCGTCGATTTCGTGGTAGTCGACGTGGGGCGAGATCCCATAGCACTTGGCGTAGGCAGAGATGTCGCTTTCCAGGTTGGGCTCGAACTCGATCAAAGCCACGTGGACGTCCTGGCCGAGGTCGCCCATCTCGTAAAGCGGTGTCATCGAGTAGTAGGAGGCGAGGTCGTTTGCCGTGTAGGAGTCGTAGTAGGCGGCCGCGTCCGTGGCGTCTGCGCAGGGCTGCGGACCGGCTGTGTGGGTGACCGCAGGCCTCATAGTCGTCTCGAGGCTCCTCGTATGAGGATCTGGGGAAAGCTCCCGCAGAGCAACGCTCTGGGCTCGTTGAAGGTCGTTCAGGCCGATGATCCCCTGGACGTCGCCGGCGATCGCGGCCGGGACCATCGGCTTGCTCTCGTTCGCGAAGACATCCTGTCCACCCGCGAGCCGGTAGCGACCGATCGTCGTATGGAGCGCGACCTCCGCCGTGCCGACCGTCGTCGAGAGGTGGATCGCGAGGCGGTCGCTCGCGACCGAGTCGAGCCTGAAGCCCTCCTCCTCGAGGACTGTCTCCACCTGCTGGAGCTCTGCAAGCGAGGGACCGAAGCGCTCCCCGAACTGACCGCGGCGAAGGAAGTGGTGGTAGAGAGGCGACGACTGGTCCGAGAGGTCGGCTAGGAACTCCTGCAGTGCCTGAGGATGGGGCAGCCGGAGCGTGACGTCGAGACGGAGAGGTCGTTCGGCTTGGGCAGCCCCGAGGAGGACGGGTCCCTTGCCCAGCGTCGGGGCCGGAGAGCCCTTCAGGGCGACGAGCGGGTGCAGCGGAGGGATCGTGACTCCGGATGCCTTTGCCACCGGGGCGGAAGGCAACAGCATCGCCAGGGGTGCCAAGGCGAACCCTGCCAGCCACAGCGATGGCGGCTTGTGCTTCCGTCCCATTCGATCCTCCGGCCGTCTGGCGCGATCGTAGGCGCCCCAACTCGGCTCGGTACGTGATAGAAGCTTCGGCGTGGAGGTCCACGATCACATCGAGGCGCTCGGGCGCGAGGGCGCTCTGCTGGTGGCCGCCGCCCGG
>JASHRK010000074.1 GCA_030037405.1 Acidimicrobiales bacterium
GCCCGGCTGCACGACGACGGCCACGCCTGCCTCGCAGACGGCGTCCAAGCCGTCGCGGAAGGGGAAGAAGGCGTCGCTCGCGGCTGCTCCTCCCGCCGCCCTGCCGCCGGCCTTGCGGGCGGCTATCGCAGCCGCGTCGACACGGCTCTGCTGGCCGCAGCCGACACCCACGACCTGACCGTCTTTCGCCAGCACGACGGCGTTCGAGGAGCTGCGGGCACAGACCCGCCAGGCGAGCTCGGCGTCGAGGCACTGGGCATCGGAGGGAGCGAGCTTCGTCACGGTCCGCCAGCGGTCCCGCCTCACGGTCACTCGGTCCGGCTCCTGCACGAGATAACCGCCGTCGATCTGGCGCACCTCGAGCGAGAGCTCGCCCGGTGGGCGGGCAGAGAGGGCGCGCATGTTCTTGCGTCGCTCGCCGAAGAGCTCGAGGGCGTCGTCGTCGAACCCGTAGGCGACTATCACCTCGGCGAGCGGGTTGGCGACGACCCTCGTCGCGAGAGCGAGGTCCACCTGCCCGGTGAGGGCGAAGATCCCCCCGAAAGCAGAGGTCGCGTCGGACTGCAAGGCCCTCTCGTAGGTGGCGGCGAGCTCGTCCTCGGCACCGATCGCCGCCCCGCAGGGGTTGGCGTGCTTCACCACCACGGCAGCTCTCGCCGCCCCTTCGATCGACAGCAGCTCGTGGGCGAGCCGCCAGGCCGCCTCGGCGTCGAAGAGGTTCAGGTAGGAGAGCTCCCGCCCGCCGTGCTGGACGGCGCCCTCCCAGCATCCCTCCCCCACCGCTTCGCCGAAGCTCCCAGCGGCCCTGCGGTAGCGGGCCCCGCGCTGATGCGGGTTCTCGCCGTAGCGGAGCTCCTCTGCGCGCTCGAGCACGAGGTGGAAGGAGTCCGGGAGGCTGGCGTGGTCGCCCTCTCCTGCCGTCTTCTCTCCGAACCAGCAAGAGATGGCGGCGTCGTAGGCGGCCACGTGGGCGAAGGCCGCTCTCGCCAGCCCGAGCCTCGTTCGGACGCTCAGCGTCCCCTCCCGCCGTAGCTCGTCGAGGACGCCCGCGTACGAGGCGGGATCGGCGACGGCAGCGACGTGCTCGTAGTTCTTGGCGGCCGCCCGGAGCAGGGTGACTCCTCCGATGTCGATCGTCTCCACAGAGGGAGCCGCAGCGAACGGGTAGAGATTGCACACGACGATCGAGATCGGCTCGATCCCGTGAGCCACAAGGTCGGCGACGTGAGAGGGGTCGTCGAGATCGGCCAGGATCCCGGCCGAGATGCTCGGGTGCAAGGTCTTCACCCTCCCTCCGAGCATCTCGGGCGAGCCGGTCACCGACTCGACCGTGACGTGCGGGATGGCGGCCCTCTCGAGGGCGTCCGCCGTCTTCCCGCTCGCCACGAGCTCCAAGCTCGCCTCGACGAGGCCGCGGGCGAGCTCCTCGAGGCCGGTCTTGTCGTAGACGGAAAGGAGCGCCCTCACGCGAGGCCCAGATCGGCCATGAGCTTGCGCAAGGTGGCCGGGTAGAGCCGGCGCTCCACCGCCTTGATCCGCTCGTGCAGGCTCGCCGCGCTCTCTCCTGGCAGGATCGTCACGGCCTCCTGGGCGAGGATCGGCCCCTCGTCCGCCTCGAGAGTGGCGACGTGCACCGTGCAGCCTGTCTCCGGGACGCCGGCAGCAAGGGCGTCTTCGACGGCGTGCCACCCCTTGAACGCCGGCAACAGGGCGGGATGGGTGTTGACCACGCGGCCCGGATAGGTATCGAGAAGCTCCTTCCCGAGCACGGTCCCGTACCCTGCCATGGCGACAAGTTCGGGGGTGTGCGGATCGAGCGCTCGGAGCACCCTCGAGGTGTAGGCGTCCCGGTCGAAACTGCCCCCGTAGCTTTCCCGCACGACCCTCTCGACGGCGATGCCGGCTCGCTCGCTCACCTCGGCGGCACGGCACTCCCGGTCGACGAGGACGACGACGACACCGAGGCCCTCCTCGATCAGCGCCTCGAGTATCGATCCCCTGCCGGATGCGAGGACTGCGAGACGGGGGGAGGAGAGGCACAAAGTGGCTCCCTCGCTCCTCGCACCCTCGCCCCCGTGCACGGGGCGACGGTACACCAGCCGTCTTTCCCCTCCGAGGATGCCGGAGGAGGTTGCGGCAGCTGGGAAGCAAGCTGGGTAGCGAGGGGGCCTCGGGAACCACCATCCGACGCTGACAGTGCTTGCACGAACGCAGGTAGTGCTATACAGGGCGGGGCGCCTGGGCTTATGATTTGCAGGAGCGAGGGTGGACGGCCGCCCTCCCGAGGAGTAGGAGAGCCCCCTGAGCGACGTGCCCCAGGGCAAGGACTGGTGGCTTGCCTCCGACGGCAAGTGGTACCCCCCTCACCTCCATCCGGACGCGGAAGGCACCAACCGCGCCGTGCGGGGCGACCCGCCGCCCGGTTGGTGGCTTGCCAGCGACGGGCGATGGTACCCCCCGGATCTCCATCCAGAGGCCGAGATGAGAAAGCCGCTGCCGACCGGGCTCGTGCGGACGGCGCCCGCTGCCCGGCAGGACCGCGACGGGAAGCGACGCGCCGACGTCGACCCGGGCCAGGCATACGAGTTCGCGAAGGCGATCCGCTCCACCCGCGAACCCGGTGGCTGGCGCTCGAGCGTAGGGGCGCCCGACCCCTCGTCCGCCGTCCCGCTCGTCCACGAGCCAGAGGACTTCTTCACCCACGGTAAGGGCGCCGAGGAGGCGAGGGAGGCGGCAAAGCACGCGGCGAGACAGCTGCAGAGCCCGAAGCCTCCTGTGAGCACAGGGCTCTCCCGGAGCCAGGCGCAGGCTGCCACCTCCGGGTCGAAACGCCTCCCCAAGCCGTCACCCCCGCCGCCGAAGCCACCGCCTGCCTCTCCCATGAGCCGCCTCGGCGAGTGGCTCCTCGTCCTGTTCGTGGTTCTCATCATCATCGGAGCCGTCGTGGTGCTCGTCGCCAGCAGATGAGGTTGGCGTAAGCGTTCAGGAGCCTCGGCGACCTGCCGCCGGCCGCTCCACCGCCGAGCTCGCCACCGGGTGAGCCTCGTAGCCCGTAGCCCGCACCCTCTCGAGAACGGCTCGGGCGTGCTCGGGGTTGCGGGTCTCTATGACGATGTGGAGAGCCGTCTCCCGTACGTGCAGGTCGTAGCCCTCCCTCAGGTGCTCCACGGTCACGAGGTTCCCTCCGGCCGCTCCCACGACCGAGAGCAGCCCAGCCAGGGCTCCGGGACGGTCGGGGATGCGCGCGAACACCACGAGTCGCCTGCCGGCATGGGTCTCGCGCCGGCGGATGGCGGGGGTGAGGAGGCCGGTGTCGACGTTGCCTCCCGAGAGGACGACGGCCGCCGTCCCGCTCGGGGGGGTCTCGATCAGGTCGGCGAGCCACGCAGCCACCCCCACGGCGCCCGCTCCCTCCACGACGAGCTTCGCCCGCTCGAGCAGGAGCACCATGGCGTCGGCGATGTCGTCCTCGCCGACGGCGACGACGTCGTCGACGAGCTCGCGCACGATCGGGCCCGTGAGAGTACCGGGTCTCTTGATGGCGATGCCGTCGGCGAGCGTCGTGCCGTCCCCCAGGGGGGCCGCCGACTTCTCCTCGGAGCCGACGAAGGGCGCGCAACCGGCCGCCTGCACCCCGACGAGGCGCACATCGGGCTTGAGCTCCTTCAGCGCGACGGCGATGCCGGCGACGAGGCCCCCTCCCCCGATGGGGACGACGACGAGCGAGAGGTCTTCTATGTCCTCGGCGAGCTCGAGACCGAGGGTCCCCTGGCCGGCGATGATGGCGGGGTCGTCGAAGGGATGGACGAGGATCTCGCCTGTCTCGTCGGCCCGTCTTCTCGCGAGGTCGAGACACTCGTCGATCGAGGCGCCCCCGAGCTCGACGGTCGCCCCGTAGGACTCGGTGGCGTCCGCCTTGGCGATCGAGGCTCCAGCCGGCATGAAGACGTGACAGGGCACTCCTGCCTGGCTCGCTCCGAAGGCTGCCGCCTGGGCGTGGTTGCCGGCGGAGGCGACGACTATCCCCGCCTTGGCGCTCTCGCCGAGAGCTGCCAGCTTGGAGAGGACGCCCCTTATCTTGAACGAGCCGGTACGTTGCAGGTTCTCCGCCTTCAGCACGACCTCGGCCCCGGCGGACCCGCGGCGCTCGGCGGCGAGCTCGGTGAGCAGCCGGGAACGGAAGACCGGGGTTCTCATCGCCACCTTGGCGACGCTCGGGCGCGCCCGCTCGATATCGCCGAAGTCGATCGCCCTCCCCACTACTAGAGCGCCTTCACGAGGTCGACCATGAGCTCGCCGGCCTCGGTCGGGTTGCTCGCCACGCTGGCTCCGGCGCGGGCGAGGGCGTCCATCTTCCCCTGCGCCGTGCCTCTCGAGCCCGAGACGATCGCCCCGGCGTGCCCCATCTTGCGGCCGGCGGGGGCCGTCAGGCCGGCGACGTAGGCGACGACGGGCTTTCGCATCTTCGAGGCGATGTACTCGGCGGCGAGCTCCTCTGCCTCGCCGCCGATCTCGCCGATCAGCATCACCGCTCTCGTCTCGGGGTCGGCCTCGAAGGCCTCGAGCACGTCGACGAAGCTCGTCCCCGGCACCGGGTCGCCGCCGATGCCGACGCAGGTGGTCTGCCCGACGCCCTTCTCCGAGAGCTCGTGAAGGGCTTGGTAGGTGAGAGTGCCCGAGCGGCTGACGATCCCGACGGGGCCGCCGGGAAGGGCGATGTCCCCGGAGGTGATGCCGATGTTGCACTTGCCCGGAGAGATGATCCCGGGGCAGTTAGGGCCGAGCAGTCTCGTAGACGGGAAGTCGCGCCGCAGGCGGGCAGCGACGAGAGCCTCGTCCTTGGCGGGGATGTGCTCGGTGATGCAGACGACGAGGGGGACGCCCGCCTCCGCAGCCTCGAGGATGGCAGCGGGCGCCGCCATCGGGGGCACGGCGACGAAGGTGGCGTCGACGCCGTGAGCGGCCTTCGCCTCCTTCACCGAGTCGTACACGGCGATGCCCTCGACGTCGCCTCCTCCCTTGCCGGGCGTCACGCCGGCCACCACCCGCGTGCCGTAGGCGCGGTTGCGCAGGCCATGAAAGCGTCCCTGGCTGCCCGTGAGCCCCTGGACGGCGACTCGCGTCTTCTCGTCGACGAAGATGCTCACGACGGCCTCGTCGCGCCCGTGCCGGTGGAGCCGCCCATGCCGGTGGCGCCCGTGCCGGCGCCGCTCGTGCCGTCGGTGGCGCTCGTCCCGCCCGTGCCGGCGCCGGCGAGCTCCACGGCCCGCCGGGCGGCCGAGAGCATGGTCGGCTCGCTCACGATCTTCTCCCGGTCGAGCCCGGCGATGATCTCCCTCGCCTCCGCGGCGTTCGTCCCGTCGAGCCGGACGACGATGGGCGAGGAGATCTCAACGGACTCGATGGCAGCCGCGATCCCCCTCGCCACCTCGTCGCAGCGGACTATGCCGCCGAAGATGTTGACGAGGATGGAGCGGACGTTCTCGTCGGAGCTGATCACCTCGAGGGCGCTCGCCATGACGGCGGCGTTCGCCCCGCCTCCGATGTCGAGGAAGTTCGCCGCCGACCCGCCGACCTGGTTGACGACGTCCAGGGTGCTCATCGCGAGTCCCGCCCCGTTGGCGATGATCCCGACGGAGCCATCGAGGCCTATGTAGTTGAGCCCCTTCTCGTGGGCGAGGCGTTCCCGCTCGTCGTAGTCGTCTTCGTCTGCCAGCTCCTCCCACTCAGGATGCCGGAAGGCGGCATCGTCGTCGAGGGTGACCTTGGCGTCGAGGGCGTGCACACGGCGGTCAGACGTGAGCACGAGCGGGTTGATCTCGACGAGGTCGGCGTCGCCTTCCACGTAGCAGCGGTAGAGGTTGACGAGCACCTCGGCGACGCCGTCGAGAGCCTCGGGGTCGATACCGGCGGACTCGGCGAGGGTACGCGCCCTCTCGAGGTCCAGCCCGTCGAGCGGGTCTACGTGGAGGCGGGCGATGGCGGCCGGCTCTTCGGCGGCCACCTCCTCGACCTCGACGCCGCCGCGGGAGGAGACCATGGCGAGGTGCAGTCTTGCCGCCCTGTCGAGGGTGAAGCTGGCGTAGTACTCCTTGGCGATGTCGCTCGCCCTCTCGATCCAGAGCCGCCGCACGACGTGGCCCTTTATCTCGAGGCCGAGGATCTCGCCCGCCGCCAGGCCTGCCTCGCCGGCGTCGTTCGCGATCCTCACGCCCCCCGCCTTGCCCCGCCCGCCTACCCGCACCTGGGCCTTCAGCACGACGGGATAGCCGAGTCGCCCGGCGGCGGCGACGGCGTCGGGCACCGTATCGGCGGTCTCCCCGGGTGAGGTGGGGATGCCGAACCGGGCGAAGTACCGCTTGCCCTGGTACTCGTAGAGGTCCACCGGGGAAGACTCCTCCTTCTCGGTCTCGTCGGTCAGCTCGGTCTCGTCGGTCAGCTCGGGGAGAGGGTCATTGGGAGCTCACTCTGCGGCAGCCGCGCGCTCGCGCTCGTCGAGGGCCTGCTCCAGCCACGCCGAGATCTCCGGCAGTGGCGTCCCCGGAGTGAAGACCGCCGTCACGCCGCCCTGGCGGAGCACGGGGATGTCGGCGTCCGGGATGATCCCGCCGCAGAGCACGAGCACGTCGTCCAGCCCCTCGGCCCGCAGTCCCTCGATCACCTTCGGGACGAGGGTGAGGTGGGCTCCCGAGAGAAGGGAGAGGCCGACGGCGTCGGCGTCCTCCTGCAGCACCGCCTGCACGACCTGCTCGGGAGTCTGGTGCAGACCGGTGTAGATCACCTCGAAACCGGCGTCTCGAAGGGCACGGGCGATCACCTTGGCACCCCGGTCGTGGCCATCGAGACCAGGCTTGGCCACGACGACGCGGTATCTGCGTTCCATCCCGTGCCGGATGCTACCGAGGGGTCCCGCCCGGCAACGAATCGGGTCGCCGGGCGGCCGGTCGGAGGCTCCCCGTGGCCCAGCGCGGGCGCAACTACGATTCGGGCGCATGCAAGAGGCGGTGGCAGGTGGGGCGTGGTGGTTGAACCCGCGGGTGGCGGCGATCGCCTCGATCGCTCCGGCGGTGCTGGCGCTGTTTCTCTGTGCCCACCAGCTCACGATGCACGGCGTCCTTCACGATGTCGTCCTCCGCACCGAGGGCCAGAACCTCGGGGCCGCCATCGGCATAACCCGAGGAGCGCTCCCCTACTCGAGCTTCCCCCTGGCGCAGCCACCCGGGATGGCCGTCCTGCTCCTTCCCCTTGCCGGCATCGACCACCTCATCGCAGGCAGCATCGCCCTCCCGATGGCGCGCATCGTCACGGTCGCCGTCACCGTCATCGACGTCTACCTGGCGGGACTGCTCGCCCGCCCCTACGGCGTGCCCGCCTCCCTCCTCACCGGTGTCTTCACGGCCATCTACCCCTTCGAGTTCTTCTCCACCGCGGGGCTCACAGTCGGTCCCTACATCCTCCTGTTCATGCTCGCCGGCCTCAACCTCGCCTTCACGGAGGGCACGCTCGCGACGGGCGGGCGCGCCCTTCTCGCCGGCCTTCTCCTCGGGTACGCCTGCACGATCAAGCCGTGGGCTCTCATCCCCGCCTTCGTCCTCGCCTGCTGTGCGGCGGTCGTGTGGCACCAGCACCGTAAGGTCCTCTACCCGATCGCAGGCGGGCTCGCCCTCGGCATCGTCGTGCCCTGCCTCGTCTTCTTCATGGCGGCACCGACCTCGTTCTGGCGGGACGTCGTCATCACCGAGCTCCCGGGGCACGGCACCGAGTCGGCAGCCTCGAAGCTCGCCGTCGTGCTCGGGCTCGGCGTTCCCTCGGGACTCGACCACCCCGGCAACCTCGGAGAGACGATCGCCGCCCTCATAGTCATCGTGACCCTTCTCACCTGCCTGGCCGGCTTCAAGAGCTCGGGGGTGTACGACTGGTTCGTCGCCTTCTCCGCCACCGGCGTGCTCGCCGCCCCCCTCCTGCCGGGCTCCATGTCTGTCCAGTACGGCGAGTTCGCCATGCCGCTAGTCGCTCTCGCCGTCGCCATGACGGTCTCACGCCTCGTCGTCTTCGCCGCCGCCGCCGGATCGGGACGCCGTACCGACCTGCCTTCGGGGCTCTCGGCCGGCCTGGGCGCCGTCCTGGTCGGCTGCGCCGTCGTCGTCGGCGCGCTCGGCGCCACCTCCGACATCGACTACGCGAGCGGATACGCCAACTCGCACGCCATCGTGGACGTCGCCCTCGTCCACCGCACCGTGCCGGCGGGCTCCTGCGCCATCTCCGACAACGCCGCCCTCCTCATCATCACGAACCGCTTCAACTCGAACCTGGGAATCTGCCCCTTCGTCGTCGACCCCGCCGGCGTTGCCGCAATCGCCCAGGCAAACCCTGGGAGCGTGCGGGCCGCCGTCCAGTGGGCCGGCTGGCTGGCGGCCTCGTCCTACCTCGTGCTCGAGCGGCCGGCGACGGACGTGCCCCTCGGCGGGGGTGTCCACTTCGACCTGAAGCACATCTTCGTCGACGTCGCCCACAACGAGCACACGGTCGTCTACGCCAACGACAGCACCCGGTCGTAAGCGGCCGGACCGGCGGGAGCAGCAGGGCCGGCCCGACCGGCGGGGGCAGCGCAGACCGTGCCGCCCGGCGTCTCAGCCGTCCTTGCCGCCAAGCGGCGGGGTCAGCTTCCGAAGGGGCGTGAGAGCGAGCAGGAAGCGCTTCACCGCTCCCTCGGCAAAACGCACCTCCGCCCGGGCATCGTCCCCTGATCCCTCCACGTCGGTCACGACGCCAGGACCGAAACGAGCGTGCACGACGGCGTCGCCCGGGACGAGGCCGAGAAGCTCGGCGCCCGAGGTCGTGGTGGCGCCCTGCCCGAGCGCCGGGGCGACTCGCCGGCCCCCGAGAAGAGCGCCCCGCCCGATGACGGCCCCTCCGCCCACCTCCTCGACGAGCTCCTCGGGCAGCTCCTTCAAGAAACGGCTCGGGATCGAGTCCTGCCAGGAGCCGAGATGGAGGCGCCGCCAGGCGTGCGTCACGTAGAGACGCTCTCGGGCACGCGTTATGCCCACGTAGCACAGGCGCCGCTCCTCTTCCATGTCCTCGGGCTCGCCGAGGGTCTGGTTGTGCGGGAAGAGCCCCTCCTCCATGCCGGTGAGAAAGACGGTGGAGAACTCGAGCCCCTTGGCGGAATGAAGAGTCATGAGGGAGACCTTCGGGCCCTCTTCCATCTCGTCCTGGACGGCCGTGAGAGTCGTCGTCTCCAGGAAGGCCTCGAGATCGGTGAACTCCGAGGCGACCGAGACGAGCTCGGAGAGGTTCTCCAACCGGCCCTCCGCCTCGATCGCCTTCGCCCCCCCGGCGAGTGCTTCCGCCTCTAGCATGGCGACGTAGCCGGTGCGCTCGAGGAGGTCCTCGACGATGGCGGCGGGCGCCTTGGCGGCGAGACGGTCGTGGCCGAGCGACCCGATGAGGTCGACGAGCGACCTGATGCCGGCCGCCGCCTTGGCGGGCGCTCCTGCTTCCTCCGCCCGGGTGAGGGCTTCGGCGAAGGGGACAGCCCTCTCACGGGCGAAGGCGACGAGCCGGCCCATCGTGGTGTCGCCCACGCCGCGCCGAGGGACGTTCAGGATCCTCCGCAGGGCCACCTCGTCACCCGGGTTGACGACGAGCTTCAGGTAGGCGAGGAGGTCCCTTACCTCCCGGCGGTCGTAGAAGCGCGTGCCGCCGACGACCTGGTAGGGGACGCCCC
The DNA here is from genome assembly GCA_030037405.1 of Acidimicrobiales bacterium. Taxonomy (GTDB): domain Bacteria; phylum Actinomycetota; class Acidimicrobiia; order Acidimicrobiales; family Bog-793; genus JOPF099. The sequence continues at coordinate 9,731 of JASHRK010000074.1, forward strand.
GCTCCATGAGCGCCGCCTCGAGCGACCTCGACTGGGCGTTCGTCCTGTAGAAGACAGCCACCTCGCCGAGCCCGAGGCCCGCCGAGCGGGAGAGGGAGTTGATCTCGTCGGCGACGAAGGCGGCCTCGTCTCTGTCGTCCTCCCCCCGGTACCTCCTCACGCTCTCCCCGGCTCCGAGCGCCGACCAGAGCCTCTTCGGCTGGCGGACGAGGTTGTTCGAGATGACGGCGTTGGCGGCGTCGAGGATGTGCTGGGTGGAGCGGTAGTTCTGCTCGAGGAGGACGACCGTCGCCTCGGGGAAGGCGTGCTCGAAGTCGAGCAGGTTCCTCATCTCGGCGCCCCGGAACCCGTAGATGCTCTGGTCCGTGTCGCCGACGACGCAGACGTTGCGCCTCGCCCTCCCGAGCAGCATCACGATCTCGTTCTGGGCGACGTTGGTGTCCTGGTACTCGTCGACGAGGACGTGCCAGAAACGCTCCTGGTAGTTCTCGAGCACCTCCGGGTGGTCGCGAAAGAGCCGCACGGTGCGCACGAGCAGGTCGTCGAAGTCCATGGCGTTGGCCTCGACGAGGCGCCGCTCGTACTCGAGGTAGATGTCGGCGATCCTGCGTTCGTAGAGCGTCCCGGCCCGGTCGGAGTAGGTGCCGGGGTCGCACAGCTCGGACTTGGCGGTGCTGATCAGAGAGGCGAGGGCGCGAGCGGGGAAGCGCTTTTGGTCGAGACCGCCGTCGCCGAGGACGTGCTCGAGGAGGCGGCGGGAGTCGCCGTCGTCGTAGATGGTGAAGTTGGAGCGGTAGCCGATCCGCTCGGCGTTGCGCCGGAGGATGCGCACGCAGGCGGAGTGGAACGTCGACACCCACATCCTCGAGGCGTCGCGACCGACGAGGGCTACGACGCGCTCGCGCATCTCCCCCGCCGCCTTGTTCGTGAAGGTGATGGCGAGGATGGCGGAGGGCGGCGTCCCCGTGGCGACGAGGCGGGCGATGCGGCGGGTGAGCACCCGTGTCTTGCCCGAGCCCGCCCCGGCGATGACGACGAGGGGACCCTCCTCGTGGAGGACGGCCTCGCGCTGGCGGTCGTTCAGCCCGGCGAGGAGCGCCTCCTCGGAGAGCTCGGGCAAGGGCTCGGTCTCGGCGGCGACCGGGGCGGGGGCGGCCTCGCCCCCGAGCGCCGGGAGAGACCCGAAGTCACCGAAAAGGTCCCACTCGTCGTTCGAGACGGTGCTCTCGGCCATCTGGTCGAGGATACAGAGGCAATGCGCGCCTTTCGGGCCACCGCGGGCCAGACTTGTCGCCGTGAAGGGTCAGCTCCTGCTCGCCGACGGCACCGCCGCCGCCGCGAGTGCCGAAGCGATCGACTCCGCCCTTGCGGGAAGCCAAGCTTTCTGGCTCGACCTGACCGGTGTCGACGACGAGACGGTGGGCATCCTCGCCGACCGGTTCAAGATCCACCCCCTGGCGCTCGCCGACGTGAGGAGGTTCAGCCAACGCCCGAAGCTCGAGGCGTACGAGGGCTTCGTCCAGCTGGTCATGTACGGCGCCGCCCCCGGCGGCGACGGGACGCTCGAGGTGCACGCCTTCTGTGCCGAGAAGTACCTCGTGACGGTGCACGCCGGCGACTCAGGGGTCTTCGATGCCCTGCGCTCGCGTGCCGCCGCCCTCCCCCAGCACGGCGAGACGAGCGCGGTCCTGCTCCTCTACGAGGTCGTGAGCACCCTCGTGGACAGCTTCTTCCCGGTGCTCGACCGGTTCGACGACGACATCGACAAGATGGAGGACGACATCTTGAAGAGCCCGACCGACGAGCAGCTCGGCAAGCTCTTCGACATGAAGCGGACGCTCGTCGGCCTCCGGAAGATCATCACGCCGGAGCGGGACGTCTTCGCCGGCGTGGCTGCCGGGGCGAGCGACCTTCCCGGCATGACCGAGGACGCCGCCCGCTACTTCCGTGACGTCTACGACCACCTCATCCGCCTGAGCGACCTCGTCGACTCCTACCGCGACCTGTTGACGGGCGCCGTGGACACTCACCTCTCCGTCGTCTCGAACCGGCTCAACGTCGTGATGAAACAGCTCGCCGTCATCGCGACGATCTTTCTCCCCTTGAGCTTCCTCACCGGCTTCTTCGGCCAGAACTTCAGCTTCCTGACCGACAACATCACCGGCACCGGTGTCTTTCTCGGCGCCGGCATAGGACTCGAGATCCTCGCCGTCGTGGGTCTCGTCATCCTCTTCAAGCGCCGCGGGTGGCTGGAACGGTAGGGACCGAGGGACGGTGGCAATGGCTGCCGCCCCTCGGCGTCGCCGTGTTCTTCTCGCTCTGCGGGATCCTCCTCTACTGGCCGGTCTCCCCCTTCAGCTCGACGACGATCGTCGGCTGCGGCTGCGGCGACAGAGCGCAGGAGGTGTGGTTCCTCGCCTGGCCCGTCTTCGCTCTCCTCCACGGCCACAACCCGTTCTACAGCGGGTACATCGGCTACCCCGAGGGGGCGAACCTCACGATCAACACCTCGATGCCTCTCCTCGGGCTGCTGGCGGCTCCCGTGACGCTTCTCGCCGGACCGGTGGCGGCTTTCAACTTCGTCCTCCGGCTCTCCTTCCCCGCCTCGGCAGGGGCGCTCTACTTCGTGCTCAGGCGCTGGCAGGTACCCCGGCCGGCGAGCTTCGTGGGCGGGCTCGTCTACGGCTTCTCACCTCTCATGCTCGGCGAGGGTCTCGGCCATGCGTTCGTCACCTTCGCCCCCCTCCCCCCGCTCATGTGCTTTGTGAGCGTCGAGCTCTTCATCACAAAGCGATGGTCCTGGCAAAGAGCCGGGGCGGCCCTCGGCCTCCTTGCCACCGCCCAGTACTACGTCTCTCCCGAGATCCTCCTCGACACCGTTCTTCTCATCGCCGCCGGCGTGCTCCTGGCGGCGCTCAGCCGTCCACGGGAGGTCGCCGCCCGGCTCATGTTCGCCGCTCGTGCTCTCGGCCTGGCGGCAGCCACCGTGGCGCTCCTCTGTGGCTACGCCTTCTACCTCTTTGTCGCCGGCCCGCAGCACGTGAAGGGGCCGGCCCATCCGAGCGGGGCGCTCGACGCCTTCCACGCCGACCTCTTGAGCTCGTTCGTGCCGACGGCTCTCGAGCGCCTCACCACTGCCGGCTTGTCGAGCCTCTCGTTCAAGATGATCGGGCGCGACATCTCCGAGACCGGGGCCTACCTTGGCATCCCGCTGTTCGTCTTCCTCGTGGTGGTCTCGGTCAAGTGGTTCGGCGACCTGCGCATCAGGCTCGCCGCCGCCCTCGCCGTCGTGGCCTTCGTCCTCTCGCTCGGCTCCCACCTCCGCGTCGGCGGCCACCAGACCGGCGTCCCGCTGCCGTTTCTCGTCCTCGAGCACCTCCCCCTCACGGGAGGCCTCCTCGCCGGGCGCTTCACGCTCTTCGAGCAGCTCTTCGTCGCCATCGTGGCGGCCTTCGGCCTCGCCCGTGCCCGGGCGACGGCACTCGGACGCCCCGGGGCGACCCTGATCGCACTCTGCTGCCTCGTCTTTCTCGTCCCGGCGGGCCCGTACCCGGAGGCGCGCACAGGCGTGCCGGCGTTCTTCACCTCGAGAGCGGCCCTCCGCATACCAGAGGGAAGCGTCGTCCTCGCCTACCCCTACCCGTGGACGCCCGACTCCCAGGCGATGCTCTGGCAGGCGGTGACGGGCATGCGCTTCAAGCTGCTCGGTGGAGACTTCATCCACCCGGGCCCGACCGGCACGGCGGACAGCACCCCGACGATCCTCGATCCGAGCTACGTCGAGGCGCTCCTCGAGTTCGCCATGGTGGGCCACGACGAGGTGCCTCGCACGCCCTCGCGCCCCATCCCGGCCGCCTCCGGGCTCATCCGGAGCTTCCTTTCCCGCTACCACGTAGGGACGATCGTCGTCGACCCCGTCGGGGCTCACCCCGAGCGGGTGGTCGCAGCTTTCACCGCCGCCCTCGCCCGGCCGCCCGAGCACAGGGGCGGCGTCGATCTCTGGACGGACGTCGAGGCGGCCGTCAGCGGTTGAGCTCCTCGACGACCCGCTCGGCCACCCTGCTCTCGTACCCGCCCGCGAGCCGCTCGTGGATGGCTTCGAACCTCGAAGCCAAGAAACGCACCGCCCGGGCGTTCCCATGCTCCGTGAGCACGTACCGGCGGCCGAGGGCAGCCTTGGCGGCAGCTTCGCCGGGGGACTCGTAGACGCGCCTCATGAGCTCGGCGGCCGCCTCGAGGTCCGGGTCTCCCCACGTCTCCCCCTTGCGGTAAGGCGGCGCGTCCGCCTCGAGCTGGATCGGCGTGACCGGCACCAGGTAGGAGTTCTCCTCGTTCATGAACTCGAGGTTCCCCGAGTAGCCGGAGGCGATGACCGGCCTGCCGAGCGCCATCGCCTCCGCCATGGTGAGCCCGAAGCCCTCGGCTCGGTGGAGAGAGACGTAGCAGTCCGCCCGGGCGAGCATGGCGGAGCATTCGGCAGGGTCGAGGTATCCGTCGAGGAGGACGATGTCGGGTCGCTCGCCCGCGCCGTGGCGCAGCCGCTCCACCTCGGAGGTGGCCCGGTCGCCGTTGATGCTCTTAAGGAGGAGGGTCGGCCCCTCTCCGGGGGCAAAGGCGCGGCAGAAGGCGGCGACGAGGCCCCGCGGGTTCTTCCTCTCCGCCGTCGAGAGGTAGTCGAAGACGAAGAGGAAGACGAAGCCGTCGGGCATGCCGAGACTGCGCGGGTCCCGAGACCGGTCTACTGCCGGTTCGACTATTGGCAACGTGAACGTCAACACCGGCTTGTCGGTCGCCTTCGACACGCTGGCGCGGGTGAAGTCGCTCAAGGTCCATATCTCGTCGACGAAGCTGCTCGCCGTCACCATCGCCTCCGTGGCGTCCTCCGTCTCCCATGCCCAGGTCCCCACCGTGTAGCGCCCGGCGAAGAAGGAGGGCCCGACATGGACGACGAAGGCCCTCAGCTGATCGGGGGCGACGAAGACGGCGTTCACGTCGAGACTGGAGTGGGTGGTCGGGAGAGCGAGCTCGACGTGGCCCTTTCGACTGAGGGTGTGGGCAAAGGGATAGCCGGCGCACGGTATCCCGGCCGAGCGCATGGCCTCGAGCCCTCTCCGCGCCGCCTCGCCGAGCCCGAGCTCGGCGGTCAGGTATCCGCTCACGAGATAGCCGGGATGGAGGCCGCTCGCCTCCGACCATGTGAGCTCGGGCTCGGCCGGCCACAGGCCGTCCTCGAAGGCTGCCTTCCTCACGGGCTCGGGCACCTCCTCCTCGCCGAGTCCGAAGTGGAGGACCCACTGCCTGAAGCGGAGCGAGTCGATCGACCCGAGGTGGGGGTAGGCGGAGACGAGGTCCTTGCGTGCGAGATAGAGCTCGTAGCAAAGACGGGGCGTCGCCCGTGCCACCTCGTGTCTCTCCTCGGGAGAGGCGAGCCACTCGTAGAAGGCGCCGAGCTCGCCGGGGGCAAAGGGGTCCGGCGGGCGCTCGACGAGCGGATGGCCGGGGTGATCGTCTCTCCGTCGGGCAGCTCTGACCACCCGTACCTTCTCGCTCGCCACTCGAGATATCCCTCCGCGGCCAGCCTCTCCGCGTACTCCTGGCAGAGGGGGGCCACGTCAGGGCGCTCGCTCAAGAGCAGGCGCCCTCGGCCGTCGGGAGTGGACGAGAGCTCCCAGGGGCGCCCTGGATCGAACCCGCTGAAGTCGAAGAGCGCGAGCGGCCGGCCGTCCACCTCGTAGCGACCGCCGTCGCGAGCGATCCTGCGGCTGTCGAGGTTCCAGTAGCCGACGCCGTAACCCGGGTGGCGCAGGACGTGAGGGTCGAAGTACCCCGGCGCGAGGTCGATCCGTCGGGGAGCGCCGCCTCCCGGGGCGCCGTCCCCGGCGTCCAGCCTCGACCGGCTCTGCCACCAGGTGAGGAAGGGTTCGGCGCCTCCTCCGAGCGCCACGAACCCGGGGTTGAAGGTGCCCGCCTCGAGGACGTCCTGCTCGCTCGGGCGCCTGGCGTCCTCTGGCAAGGGCACGATCACGCGCGGGACGAGGACGAGGTCGTGAGCCGTCGCGAGGGCGCCCGCCTCGCCGAGCGAGGAAAGGACGAGGCTGCGGGCGCCCAGGTAGAGGAGAGGGCGAGGGGAGTGACGGAGCCACAGCAAGTGGAGGAGGCTCGGGAGGAGCGCTCTTGCCAACCCGGCTGCCTCGTAGTGGATCGCCATCTCGTGCAGCTCCCGCGGCCCGAGGGGGAGGTCCGCCAGGGGGACGAGGGCGAAGGGCTCGCCGGCGTCGTCGAGCTCGGCGGCGGGGTCGTCGACGACGAGGACGTAGAGCTTCTCGCCGCCGTGGCAGTCGCCGTACGACCTGGCGAGGACGCGGGCTTCTGGGAGCCGGTCGGCTGTGACGACGGTGCAGGCGACCGGGGCGTGCGGCGCCCCGCCGCTTGTCTCGTGACGGCTCACAGCTGGCTGCGGACGGCCCGCCTTATGAGGTGCATCCTCGTCGCGACCCTCCACGTGCGCGAGCGCCGCATCGCCTCCAGCTGGCTTCGGACCCCTTCGAGCTCTACCTCGAGCCCTGTGACCTTTCCTTCGAGCTCTGTGACCATCGCTTCCAGCTCGACCCTCTCCGGCAGCGCTTCCCGCAGGCGGGCGAACTCCGCCCGCTGGCGATCGAGCTCCCCCCGCAGGACGTCGAGCTGCCTCTCGCAGGCGGCGGCGACGGCTCTCGTGGCCTCGGCGTTGGCGGCGGCCTCGGCGAGGGCGACGTCCCTCGAGAGAGCCGCCGCTTCGAGCTCGGCGCGAGTCCGCGCCAGCTCCTCGGAGAGCCCAGCTCCCGCGGCGCCGGACTGCAGCTGCGGGCCTACTCCCATTCGATGGTGCCGGGAGGCTTCGAGGTGACGTCGTAGACGACGCGGTTCACCCCCGCCACCTCGCCGATGATCCGGGCCGAGATGCGCTCGACGAGCTCGTAAGGAAGGCGAGCCCAGTCCGCCGTCATGGCGTCGTCCGAGGTGACGGCGCGCACGACGATCGGGTAGGCATAGGTGCGCTCGTCGCCCATGACGCCGACGGACCGGACTGCTGGCAGCACCGCGAAATACTGCCAGAGCTCTCGGTCGAGCTGGGCGCGGCGCACCTCCTCGAGCACGATCTCGTCCGCGTGGCGCAGGATCGCCACCCGCTCGGGGGTGACCTCCCCGACGATGCGGACGGCCAGTCCGGGACCGGGAAAGGGCTGGCGCCACACGAGCTCCTCGGGAAGGCCGAGCTCCGTCCCGATGGCCCGCACCTCGTCCTTGAAGAGGAGGCGGAGGGGCTCGACGAGCTCCAGGCGCATGTCGTCCGGGAGCCCTCCGACGTTGTGGTGCGACTTGATGGTCGCCGCCTCCCCCGGGCCGGACTCGATGACGTCGGGGTAGAGCGTCCCCTGCACGAGGAAGCGGATGTCGGGGGAGGAGGCAGCCACCTCCTCGAAGATGCGGACGAAGAGCTCGCCGATGAGCTTTCGTTTCTCCTCCGGGTCGGTGACACCCTCGAGAGCGGAGAAGTAACGCTCCTCCGCCTTCACATGGACGAGATCCGCCTGGAACTGCCTGGAGAAGGCGGCCTCGACCTGGGATCCCTCCCCTGCCCGCATCAACCCCGTGTCGACGAAGACGCACCTCAGCCGGTCGCCGATCGCCTTGTGGACGAGAGCGGCCGCGACGGACGAGTCGACTCCCCCCGACAGGGCACAGAGCGCTCTCGACGACCCGACCTGGGCGCGCACCTTCTCGGTCTCGGACTCGATCACCGAGGTGTGGGTCCAGGTGGGAAGGCAGTCGCAGACGTCGAAGAGGAACCGCTTCAAGAGCTCCTGGCCCCGCTCGGTGTGGACCACCTCGGGGTGGAACTGCACGCCGTAGAGCTGCCGGCGCTCGTGCTCGAGGGCGGCGACGGGGACGGCGTCTGTCACGGCGGTGACGCGAAAGCCCGGGGGTGGGCTCACGATCGAGTCGCCGTGGCTCATCCATACGTCGCTGCGATCCGGCCACTTGGCCATGAGGGGCGAGGTCGACACCCCACCGGCCGTCGGGCGGAGGACGGTGCGCCCGTACTCGCCCGTGCCCGTGCGCGCCACCTCGCCCCCGAGCTCCGCCGTGAGCAGCTGCGCCCCGTAGCAGATTCCGAGGAGGGGGACGCCCGCCTCGAAGATGGCCCGGTCCGTCCTCGGGGCCCTCTCGGCGTAGACGGAGCTCGGCCCACCCGACAAGATGATCCCCTTCGGGCGCCGTGCGAGCATCTCTCCTGCGCTCATCGAGGCCGGCACGATCTCGGAGTAGACGTGCGCCTCCCGCACGCGTCTCGCGATGAGCTGGGCGTACTGGGCGCCGAAGTCGACGACGAGCACGGTGTCGAACGGCGTCGTCATCCCCCAACGGTAGTCCCGCGGGCCGCCCGCGAAAGGTTACTGTGGCGACGCCCATGACCGAGACTTCCCGAAGAGGGCTTGCCGCCTTCCTCGTTGCCACCGCGGCGTCCTTCCTCGCCATGGCCGTCTGGAGCCTCTCCTCCCCCCTCACGAGCTCCCCGGACGAGCCCGTGCACATGATCAAGGCGGCCGCCGTCGTGAGAGGTGAGCTCATCGGCCGCCGCGTGGGATCGCCGACCCAGCCCCTCGGCGTCGTCGACGTGCCGGCGTTCTACGCCAACCTGAAGAACATCCCGGACTGCTACCACCGCAAGCCGACGATCCCGGCAAGCTGCGCTCCAGCCACCCATGGCGGTTCGACGACCAAGCCCGTCGTCATCTACGTCGCCCCCTACCCGCCGCTCTACTACGCCATCGTGGGCATCCCGAGCCTTCTCGGTGACCACGACGCCGAGCTCTACCTGATGCGCCTCGTCTCCGCCCTCCTCTCGGCCCTCATGATCGGCCTCGCCGCCTTCTCGATAGCGAGGTGGTCGAGCTCGCGGCTCGCTCTCGGCGGGCTCGTCGTCGCCGCCACGCCGATGGTGCTCTTCCTCGGGGGCACCGTGAACCCAGCCGGCCTCGAGGCCTCGGCGGGGATCGCCCTCTGGGCATCGGGCTCGGTGCTCGTGCTCGAGCACCTCGACGACCCGCCCCTCGGCCTCGTCGCCGTCGCCACGGGCACGGCTGCGCTCCTCGCCCTCATCGGGCCCATCTCGCCCTTCTGGGTGGCTCTCATCGCCGCCCTCCTCCTTGCCGTCGCCGACTGGCGCGCCGTCCTCGGGGCGGTCCGCCTCCGCCGCGTCCAGATAGCCGCCGGGCTCCTCTTCGTCGTAGGCGCTCTCGCCACGGCGTGGATCGTCGCCAACCACTCCTACGACACCTACTCCACCTCGCACGTCCCCATGAGCGTCCCGGAGACGACGATCCTCGCCACGTCCTTCGAGCACAACGACTTCTACGTACCAGGGATGATCGGCGTCTTCGGGTGGTTCGACACCTGGAGCCCTCAGCTCACCTACATCGTCTGGTACCTCATGGTGGGCCTCCTCGCCCTCGGCGGTGCAGTCGTCTCGAAGCTGCGCCCGGCGCTCACCCTTGTCGTCACAGCCGTCGCCATAGTCGTCGTGCCCGTCGCCATCTCGAGCAGCCAAGTGCACCGGCTCGGCTACATCTGGTCGGGCAAGGAGACCCTCCCGCTCGCAGTCGGCCTTCCCATCCTCGGTGCCGCCCTCCTAGCCCGGAGCTCGCTCGAGCGCCACGCCTCACGCCTCACCGGGCTCGTGTGCGCGGCGGCCTTCGTCGCCCAGTGCGCCGCCTTCTACGAGATGCTCCGCCGCTATGCCGTCGGGACCAAGGGCCCCTACTTCAGCTTCCTCTTCTCGTCGAAATGGCAGCCGATCATCGGCCTCAAGGGCGCCCTCGTGTGGGAGGTGGCGGTGCTCGCCATCGCCGGCCTTGTCACCTGGGCCGCCGTCCAGCGGGGCCATGCGGCGACGGTAGCGCCGGCGCCGGCGCTCGCCGGCGAGGAGGCCGCCTAGAGGCAGCCCGATGGCCGTGACCACCCCGAGGCCGAAGAGGTACAGACCCGGGGCGCCCCCGGGCGGGAAGTAGGAGAACGAGACGTCGCTCCGCCCGGATGGCAGCCGCACCGACATGAGGCCCGAAGCCGTCTTTCGCACGGCGGCAGCCCGCCCGTCGATCGTGGCGGACCAACCCGGCAGGTCCAGCTCGGCGCGGACGAGCGTGACCGCCCTCGAGCACCTCGCCACTAGGGCGTCGAGCCCTCTCACATGCAGCCTGCAGGCGCCGGCGTCCGTCGAGAAGAACGAGCGCGGCGCCGGAAGCGACCAGACCTCGAAGCGCCCGTCGTCGTAGACCAGGCGCTCTCCTCCCGCCGCGAGGCCGCCCCTCAGCCGCCCGAAGGGTCGGGCATCGGCGAGGGAGATGACGTAGCGGACGTCGATCGCCTCGTAGTTGGCGAGGTAGTCGAGCAGCTGCTCGGTCGCCGTCGGGCCCGCCGGGTTGATCACCCGCCTCCCGTCGAACTTGAGGGCGTTCGTGTTCGGCGCCAGGTACTTGTGAAGGTAGGCGGCCCATGCCTTCGGCACCGGGAGGTCGTCGCTGTCGATGGCGGCGATGCCGAAATAGGCGCCGTAGTCGGGGTGGTAGATCCAGAGGCTGAAGTAACGCCCGTTCTTGTCGTGAGCAGCGAGATAGCGGGCCGGCCCGGCGTCGATCGTCTCCGAGCGCGGGGCGGAGAGCTGCGGGAGCGAGAAGCTCACGAGGGCGTCGAGAGCGAGCAGCACTCCGACTGCCACGGCAGCCTTACGGGCGTGCCGGCGACGCTCCCGCCGGGGGCGATGGACCGGCACGGTCCGGGTG
>JASHRK010000075.1 GCA_030037405.1 Acidimicrobiales bacterium
GTCGGCTCCGGAGAGGCCAGCTGCCATACTGGGGCGGTGGGATCTCAGTCTCTCGACAATGCCCGCGCCCATGCCGACGTTGGGCTGCCGATCCCGCCGGGCACGAGGTTCCGGTTCGCAAAGCGTCTCGTAGCCCGCCTCAGCTGGCTCTACCTTCACCACCAGGTCTCCTACAACAACAGCGTCGTCGCCGAGCTCGACTCGCTCGGAGACGAGATCGACGCCCTGCGGTCCGGCACGGTCGCAGAGACGGCAGCGGCACGGGCGGCGGAGGCGGCACTGGGGGCGGCACAGGCGGCGCAGATCGCCGAGCTGCGCGAGCTCATCTCCTCGGAGCGGGAAGCCCACCGGCTGCAGCTCGACCTCCTGCAGCGCCAGACCTTCGAGCGCCACCACGAGGCCGTCGGCTCCATTCGCTCCGAGATCGCCGAGCTCAGCCTGCGGGCGGGCGAGGCGAGACGGGAGGCGGAGGGGCGGCTCGCCGACCTTGTCGCGAGCGAGCTGCGGAACCGGGCCGAGCTCCAGCTGCGGCTGGCGCAGATCGACCTCTTCCTCGACCGGCTGCGCCGTTCCCTTCCCGGGCTGCCCGAGCCGGCGACCCTGGAGGGGTTGCCCTCTACCTCGGACAACGCCTATGCGGCCTTGGAGGAGGTCTTCCGCGGATCGAGCGACGTCGTGAGAGACCGGGCGGCTGAGTACCTCGACGACATCCTCGGCCTTGATCGGCGCGGGCCCGTCGCCGATCTCGGGAGCGGGCGGGGCGAATGGCTCGAGCTCCTACGGGAGAAGGGTGTCGACGCCTACGGGATCGAGGTGAACGAGCTCTTCGCGGCGGACTGCGCCGCCCGCGGGCTCGACGTCCGTGTCGGGGACCTGCGGGCAGTTCTCGCCAAGGTTCCGGAGCGCTCCCTCTCGGCGGTTACGGGCTTCCACGTCGTAGAGCACATGGACGTCGACGGCGTCGTCGAGCTCATCGACCTCGCCGTCAGGGCTCTTCACCCGGACGGGCTCTTGATCCTCGAGACGCCGAACCCTGACAACCTCGTCGTCGGATCCTCGACCTTCTACATCGATCCCACCCACGTGCGGCCTCTCAACCCGGACTTTCTCAAGTTCCTCGTCGGCGGACGGGGGCTGACGGACGTGGAGGTGCGCATGAAGCACCCCGACGCGGGCCTGAGCCTCGGCTCGCCCGTCGAGGGCTCACCCTGGGCCGAAGACGTCCTTCCCCTCGTGCAGGTGATCAACAACCGTTTCTTCGGTCCGAGGGACTACGCCGTGGTGGCACGGCGCGTCTAGCTGCCAACCCGCGGGGAGCCCTCTTGCGCGTCGCCTGGTGGAGCCCGATGCCACCCCAGCCGAGCGGGGTCGCCGACTACAGCTTCGAGCTTCTCGGAGCGCTCTCGGCGGATCTCGATCTCGTCGCCGTCGTGAGCGACGACGCCGCCGGACGGGTGCGCGCTCCGGCCGGGGTCGAGGTCGCCGGAGCGGCGCAGTACCTCTCGGGGGAGACCGAGCGCTGCGACCTCGACGTCTACCAGATGGGCAACCATCCGCTCTACCGGTACATGTACGCCTCTGCCCTCGACCGCCCGGGGCTCCTCGTGCTTCACGACCCGGCCCTCGTCGACTTCTACGGCTACATCTGCGGGGGAGCAGACAGCCAGCTGTTTCTTAGCGAGGCGACCTACAACGACCCGGAGGGAGCAGCCGCGCTGGGGGGCCGCTACTCCTCCTATGCCGACCTGCCGACCGTCCTCGTGGACGGGCGCCCCACGCCGGACCGGCTGCGGCTCTTCATGTCGCGCCGCCTCGTCGAGTCGAGCCTGATGACGCTCACGCACAGCGCCTGGGCCGCAGACGAGCTGCGGCGGCGCAACCCGGCCGCCCTCGTCGCAACGGTGCCCCAGCCCGGCCTTCTCGCCGGCGACACGCGGTCTCTCGAGCAAGACGACGACGGGGCCGCCTCCGGAGCCTCCGGCGTCTTCGGCGTCTTCGGGGGGATCGCCGCCCACAAGCGGATACCTGCCGTGCTGGAGGCGTTCGCCAAGCTGCGAGCCGACTTTCCCTCGGCCCGCTTGACCGTCGTCGGCCGGCGGGAGGAAGAGGACGCCGTCCGGGCGCTCGAAGAGGCGGTGCAGGCGCCACCGCTCTTGGGGGCGGTGGAGGTGGTCGCCGACGCGAGCATCGCCCGCCTCGAGGCGGAGATCTCCCGTTCTACTGCCGCCATCGCCCTTCGCTGGCCGACGACGGGAGAGACGAGCGCCGTCGTGATGCGCGCTCTGGCGGCCGGGAGGCCGGTCATAGTGAGCGACGTGCCCCAGTACCGCGAGCTCGATCCCGAGTTCTGCTGGAGCGTCCCGACCGATCCCGAGGGCGAGGCGGCCGGGCTCCTCGAGCAGATGCGGTCGGTGCTCGCCGACCCGGCGAGATGCACCGAGGCTGGTCGAGCTGCCGCTCGTTTCGTCGCCCTCAACGCCAGCCTGGCGGTCGCCGCCGATCGCTACGCAAGCGCCATAGGCGAGTGCGCCCCGCTCTCTCGCGCCGGCTCTCGTCTCTGGGACGTGAGCGCCGTCGGGAACTGGCGGGCGACCACCGGCCTTGCGGAGGCGGCCCGGCGCTCTGTCTCTGCCCTGATCGAGGCCGGGGTAGCCGTCTCGGCGGCGGAGTTCGTCGTCCCAGGCGTTCCCCGCGCCGAGCACAGGGCCCCGGAGTGGAGCTTCGGGCGCCAACCGCCGCTTGGCAAGGGCACGAGGCTTTGCTACCTGAACGTGAACGAGCTCCACGTCGTGCCGGACGAGGCGCTCCGGCCCGCCGGTTTCCGGGGGCGCCTCATCGCCCTGTGGTTCTGGGAGCTCTCGACGCTTCCTCCCGACCTCGCCGCCCAGGTCGACCGTGTCGACGAGATCTGGGTGGGAAGCCGCTTCACCGCCGAGGCCTTCCGGCGCTACACGACGAGACCGGTGCTCATCATGCCGTGCGCCGTCGCCCCCGTCGCCACGGCCGGCATGAGACGCAAGGACTTCGGGCTACCCGAGGACGCCTGCCTGTACCTCTTCCACTTCGACGCCAATTCCACCTTCGCCCGCAAGAACCCCGAAGGAGTGATCAAAGCCTTCTCCCGGGCTTTCGACGGCGCCGAGCGCGGCGGCCCGGCACGGCTCGTCATGAAGACCCTCCACCTCTCCCGCCATCCCGAGGCCCGCCAGCACCTGCTTGCGGCCCTTGCCGAGGTGGGAGGGATTCTTCTCGAGGACGACCTCACCCACAAGGAGGTGAACTCGCTCACGGCGCTGTGCGACGTCTACGTCTCGCTCCACCGCTCGGAGGGTTTCGGGCTCGGCATAGCCGAGGCGATGGCGCTCGGCCGGCCCGTCGTCGCCACCGCCTATGCCGGGAACATGGACTACACGACCCAGTCGAACAGCTGCCTCGTCGGTTACCGGCTCCGGCCCATCGACGAGTCCGACTACCGGCTGAACCCGGCGATGGCTGGGATCTACACGGCGGGGCAGCTCTGGGCCGAGCCCGATGTCGACGAGGCCGCCCGTTTCATGAGGTGGCTCTTCGAGAACCCTGCGGAACGGGCTCGCTTGGGCGCCCTCGGCGCGGCCGCCATCACGGATCGCTACAGCTCGGCGGCGGCGAGCGAGGCCATGCTCGCCCGCCTCGACGAGCTGGAGGCGGAGGAATCCTCGGCAGGGGAGGGCGGCGCCGGGCTCACAGCGACGCCGCCCGCCCTTGCAGCCCGCTGAGGGACTCACGCCGCAGCTTCCCGAGCGAGGTCGTCGGGAGCTCGTTCACTATCACCACCTCCCGCGGGGCAGCGAAACCGGCGATCTCTGCCCGCACGAGGTCCCGCACCTCCTCGAGCAGGCGCGCCGGGTCGGTCTCGGTGGCGAGGACCACGTATGCGACGACCCGCTCGCCCCATTCGGGGTCGGGGCGGCCGGCGACGGCGGCCCTGACGACGGCGGGATGGCGCTCGATGACGGGCTCGACGGCGGCGGGCCAGACGTTCTCGCCCCCCGTTATGACGACCTCGGCGACCCGCCCGTGCACGAGGAGGCGCCCGTCCGGGGCGATCTCTCCCGCATCCCCCGTCGCGAGCCAGCCGTCGGAGCTCTTCGGGTCCGTGCCGTCCCTGTATGCCCGTAGCAGCGTGGCACCCCTGAGCTCGATCTCGTTCGTCCCCGGGGCGATCCTCACCTCGGTGCCGCGAAGGGGCACGCCGTCGTAGACGACGCCGCTTCCCGTCTCGGTCAGCCCGTAGGTGGCGACGACGTTCCCGGGCAGCTCGGCGGGAGGCGCCTGCCCGCCGAGCAGGATGGACCGGAAGCCTGCGACGGTCTCCGGCGCGAGGCGGTTAAGGGCCGTTGGGACGAGGGAGGTGAGCGTCGCGCCCCTCTCGAGGGCGGCGATAGCACCCTCCACCGAGAAACCCCCCACCACCTCGCACCCGACCCCCGTCACCATCGACCGCAGCACCACGGCCAAGCCGCCGATGTGGGCGAAGGGGAGGCATGCCCACCAGCAGTCCGTGACGGGGTCGACGCCAAGCCTCTCGCTCGTGGCCCGTGCGGAGGCCTCGAGGGCGGCGTGGGTGAGGACGACGCCCTTCGGCTCGCCGGTCGTCCCGCTCGTGGCCATGACGAGGGCGTCGCCCTCCTCGACGGGGATACCGCCGGGCCGCGGGGTCCGCTCGCCGGGCTCGGCGACGAGGACGCCCGGTGCCATGGCCTCGACGAGAGCGGCGCGGGCGTTCTTGCCCAGGCGAAGGTCCACGGGCAGGGCGGCGTCGCCGTCGTCGAAGACCCGCTGCAGCTCGGCCACGAAAGTCGCTCCCGGCGTGAGCGCAATGGCGACGAGCCGGTTCACGATCCAAGAGTAGGGCAAAGTAACCTGAGGCCCCGATGCCCCTCGACTGGAAACGCCTCGGCGAGTACCGCGACATTCGCTACGAACGGGCCGAGGCGATCGCCAAGGTGACGATCTGCCGGCCGGAGGTGCGCAACGCCTTCCGGCCCCAGACACTCTTCGAGCTCTCGGAGGCCTTCGACGACGCTCGGGACGACCCGGAGGTCGCCGTCGTCATTCTCACCGGCGAGGGAGAGCTCGCCTTCTGCTCGGGCGGCGACCAACGGATCCGCGGGGACGACGGCTACATGGGGGACGACGACGTCGCCCGCCGCGGCATCGGCCGGCTCAACGTGCTCGATCTCCAGGTACAGATCCGGAGGCTGCCCAAGCCTGTCGTGGCGATGGTGGCCGGCTACGCCATCGGCGGCGGGCACGTGCTCCATCTAGTGTGCGACCTGACGATCGCGGCGGAGAACGCACGTTTCGGCCAGACGGGGCCCCGCGTCGGCTCCTTCGACGGGGGGTATGGCGCCGGGCTCTTGGCTCGCACGATCGGGCTCAAGCGGGCGAAGGAGATCTGGTTCTGCTGCCGGCAGTACGACGCCGCCCAGGCCCTCGAGTGGGGGCTCGTCAACGCCGTCGTGCCGCTCGGGCGCCTCGAGGAGGAGACTGTGCAGTGGTGCCGCGAGATGGCCGCCCTCTCTCCCATCGCCCTCCGCATGTTGAAGGCCGGTTTCAACGCCGCCGACGACGGCCTGGCGGGGATCCAGCAGCTGGCGGGAGACGCCACGATGCTCTTCTACATGACAGAGGAGGGCCAGGAGGGCCGGAACGCTTACCAAGAGCATCGCCCGCCTGAGTTCTCCCGCTTCCCCAGGCGGCCTTGAGCGCGGAGCTCCCACCGCACCGGACCAAGGTCGCGAGCTTCGTCGCCGGCGCCCGCCCGCGTACCCTGCCCGCCGCCATCGTCCCGGTGGCGGTCGGCACCGGCGTGGCACAGGCGGGCGGGCACCTCGTGTGGTCGCGTTCGGCGGCAGCCCTCGTCGTGGCGCTCGCCATCCAGATCGGCACCAACTACGCAAACGACTACTCCGACGGGATCCGCGGGACCGACGCCGGGCGAGTCGGTCCACTGAGGCTCGTGGCGAGCGGGGTGGTCCCGGCACGACAGGTGAAGGCGGCGGCTTGGCTGAGTTACCTGCTGGCGGGTGTGGCGGGGCTCTGGCTTGCCATCGTCACCACGCCCTACCTGATACCGATCGGAGCGGCCTGCCTGGCTGCCGGGTGGCTCTACACGGGCGGGCCCCGGCCCTACGGTTACGCCGGTCTCGGCGAGGTGTTCGTCTTCGTCTTCTTCGGCCTCGTCGCCGTCGTGGGAACGGCGTACGTGAGCCTCCTCCACATCACCGGCCTCGCCCTTGCCGCCGCCATCCCGGTGGGGCTTCTTGCCGTCGACCTCCTCGTCGTGAACAACCTGCGGGACATGGACACCGATGCCCGTTCGGGCAAGCGGACGCTGGCGGTGCGCCTCGGCGACGGCCGGACCCGCAACCTCTACGAGGCTTGCCTCGCCATCACCTTCGGCGCCGTCATCGGCATCGCCGTCTCGAGACACCTCGCCGCCATCGCCTGCCTAGCCCTCGTCTTCGCCGCCGGGCCCGTGAAGATGCTGCGGAGGGGTGCCAAGGGGCGGAACCTCATCCGGGTGCTCAGCATGACCGGGCGGCTACAGCTCGTGCTCGGCATCCTGCTCGCCATCGGGATCGCCCTGTGAGGACCGCTCGCTCAGCCAGTCTCGGCTCCCGCCGCTCCTGCCGCTCCTGCCGCCTCGGCTCCCGCCGTTCCGGTCCCCTCGGCTCCCGCCGCCTCGGCTCGCGCCGCCTCGGCTCCGGAGCTCCCGGCGAGGAAGCCGAGAACGAGCCTCGAGAATTCCTCTGGCTGCTCGAAGGGAACGGAGTGGCCGGCACCCTCCACGACGGTGAGGCGGGCCGAGTTTCCTATGCATTCGGCCATGGCCTTCCCGAGCTCGACGAACTTCGGGTCGCCGGCGCCCGCCACGACGAGAACCGGCATAGAGAGCTCTCCGAGGCGCCCCCAGAGCGGTCGCTGGCTGCCTGTGCCGTG
>JASHRK010000076.1 GCA_030037405.1 Acidimicrobiales bacterium
GCTCACCCCTACCTGCCAGCGCCTCCTGAGGATGCTCGTCGCCGAGCCCCGGCCGAGCTATGCCGAGGTGAGCGCTGCCCTGGAGATGCCGATCGGGAGCATCGGGCCAACACGAGCCCGGTGCCTCGACCGCCTGCGGGCGAGCGTGCTTTCCCTTTCGGCCTTTCCCCGCGCCGTGGTGCCGGGCGACAATGTCACGGTGCCAGGCGACAATGTCACGGTGCCAGGTGACAAGAGACGGCGGGAGGTGTCGTGACCGAGCCGCCCGGTCGCTCTCGCGACCGCCGCCGCCCCGAGCCCGGGGAGCAGGCACGTGCGCCCGTCGTCCCGATCGAGGCGCTGACGAGAGAGGCGACCCTGAGGCGGCTCGCCTCGCTCGCTCGCGGCGTCGACCCCGCCCCGACCTGCGTCTCGAGCGAGGCGCTGGCGGCGTACGAGTGGCGATCCGTCGACGACGAGCTCGCCGCGCTCGTCTACGACTCGGATCGCGACGAGGACGCCCTGGCCGGGATCCGCTCCGGGGGCGGCTCCCGTCACCTGACCTTCGAGGCTCCTGCCCTCCTGCTCGAGGTCGAGGTCACTCTCGGGCGGCGAAGAGAGATCGTCTGCCAGGTCGTCCCCTCCCAACCGGCCCGGCTCGAAGTGCGTCACGAGCGCGGGACCCTCCCGCCAGAGAGCGACTCGCACGGCACGTTCCATGTCACGTCCGTGCCGCCAGGACCTGTCAGCATTCGCTGCCAACCGCTGGCCGAGGGTGCAGACGCAGTCGCCACAAGCTGGATCCGCATCTGACAGGGTCCGAGGAGGACTCCTCCCTCCGTCGCGCAGAGCTTGCTCTCCACCTCGCCGCCTCGGACCCGAGACGCTCGCGCGGCGTCGCCCTGTCGGTCCTCTCTGGCCCACCGACCGGCGACAGCCCCGACGCCCAGGCACGGTCGACGGCGCTGCACGCCGCCGCCCTCGCAAGCTTGTACCTGGGCGAGCTCGACGAGGCCCGCGAGCGGGTGCGCGAGGGTCTGGACCATGCGGAGGTCTTCGGTCTCGCGCGTGAAGGGGCCGAGCTCCGAGCGATCTCGGCGGCGCTCTGGTGGCTCGCAGAGCAACCGGAGAGAGCCGTTGCCGAGCTCGACTCGTCGCTCGAGAACGCCGGAGACGACGACGCCCGGGCGGTCCTTCTCGGCCAGCTCGCACACCTTCACTTCCGGTTGGGCAACTACGAGCAAGGCCTCGCCGACAGCGCCGCCTCCCTCGAAAGGGCGGCCGGGCGCCCCGGGATGGAGACCGTGGAAGCCCGCGTGCTCACGAACCGTGCCCTTGCTCACACCTACCGCTCGCAATACGCCGCGGCCATGAGCGACCTGCGGCGCGCCCTCGAGATCGACGAGCAGGTCGGGGCCGACTTCCTCGCGGCGCAGGTGCTGCACAACCTCGGTTTCGTGGCAACCCGCGCCGGGGCCGTGCCTCTCGCCCTCCAGTGCTTCGACCGGGCCTACGAGGAATACGTGCGCCTCGACATCCCGACTCACCAGATGATGGTGGACCGGTGCGAGCTCCTGCACCTGGCGCGCCTCGTACCCGAGCACCGGCAGGCAGCCACCGAGACCGTCGAGCGTCTCGAAGCCGCCGGCCTGGCCGCCGACGCCGCCGAGGCTCGGCTCTCCCTTGCCTACGCCTGCCTGAGCGACGACGATGCGGCGGCAGCAGTGGAGGCGGCCGGGACGGCGGAGGCGGCTTTCGCACGGCAGGGTCGCCCGGAGTTCGCAGCGCTCGCCCGGGAAGCCGCCAACCGCGCTCGGCGAATGCACATGACCGACCACATGTCCGTCTACCGGTCTGCGGCGAGCTCGGTCGAGATGCTGGCGCAAGCGGGCTGGCACGCCCAAGCCCTCGAGGTCTCGATCCTGGCCGCTCGCCACGCCCTCTGCAGCGGACGAGCCGACCTCGCCCTCGACGTGCTCGACAAGGCAGGCGCGCCAGCACGAGGAGGCAGTTCTCCTCCGGGCCCGCAGCCGGACGCCGAGGAGCTCGGAGAGCTGGAGCGCATCCGCGCCATGCAGGCGGGCGCCCTCGTCCTAGTGGCGAGGGGCGAGAGCAAGATGGCCCTTCACGAGCTCGAGGGCGTCGTCGAGGCAGCCCGCAGCTACGGTCTTCGGCTCCGCCACCAGTCCGGCAGCTTCGGTCACGGTGCCCTCGTCGCCGAGGTGGCAAGGACGGCGCTCGCCGTCTCGCTCAGCGCCGCGGGTCCCTCCGAGGTGCTCCACTGGGCCGAGCAGTGCCGCCTCGACAATCCGGGCATGCCTGGGGCCAACGGTGAGCCGGGCGACGAGCCAGGCGCCCGGCGCATGCCTGGGGGACGGGGCACGCCCGTCTCGGACAGGCTGTTGGGCCTGCTCGACGGCGACTGCCTCGCCGAGTTCGTCGTCACCGACGACCGCCTGCGGGCCGTGGTGGCGTTCGCCGGTCGGCTCGACTTGATCGACCTCGGCGATTGGCGCTCGGTCGTGCGAGCCGTCGCCAGCCTTCGTTTTGCCATCGGCGGTCTCCTGCGGAGACGCACGAGGGCGGCGAGCCGCCTCGAGATGGCCGCCCTCCTCAAGCGCTCGGCGAGAGAGCTCGACTCAACCCTCGTGCAGCCAGTCCTCGCCCCTTTCCTCGCCGCCTCGACGAGCGACGGCGAGGCGGGTCGAGACGCCCCGGGCAAGAGAGCCGTCATCGTCCCAGCCGGTGACCTTTACGATCTCTCCTGGGGAATGCTTCCTTCGATGAGAACGATCCCGTGGCTCGTCTGCCCGAGCGCCACCTCTTGGTGCTCCTTCGCCAGCGGAGGAGCCGCCTCCTCGGGCGAGCCTGGCGCGGTGCTGCTCGTCGCAGGCCCACGCCTTTCCTCGGCCGAGCAGGAGATCGACAGGGTGCACGCCGAGTGCTACGCGGACAGGCGCGTGACCGTTCTCCGCGGGCCGGCCGCCACCAGGTCAGCCCTGCTGAACGGCCTCGAGAGGGCCGAGATCGCCCACCTCGCCGTTCACGGCCGGTTCCGGAGCGACAACCCGAGGATGTCGAGCATCGAGCTGGTCGACGGTGACCTGAGCGCCTACGAGCTCGGCGCCGCCGGCGCGAGCCTGCGCTGTGTCGTGCTGTCGTCCTGTGACTCCGGCCGCGTCAGCGCCTACGCCGCCGAGGAGCTGGCCGGGACGGTACCGGCACTCCTCGGGGGCAGGGCCGCCGCCGTGATAGCCAGCACCGCTCCCCTCGTGGACAGGGCGGGTGCCAGTGTCTCTGCCGCCCTCCACAGGTCGCTGTCCCAGGGTCGAGCGCCCGAGCAAGCGCTCTGCGAGGCGAGGCTCGCCTCCAGGGCCGTATGCGACCTGGACGACGAAGAGGTCGCCAGGCGAGGTCCGCCAACGGACGAGGCGCTCGCCTGCTCTGTCCTCGCCTGCCATGTGGGCGGGAGAGAGGCGCCCAGCACGCACGCGACATTGCTGGGAGAATCCTCAGCGTGAGGACAGCAGGCGGGGCCCCTGAGGAGCGGACTCACCCCGAAGCTCTGAGGAGCGACGAGGAGGTGGCAGGGCTCTTCGAGGCGATCGTGCACAACGTCGAACGCGTCATCCGGGGAAGCTCCCTCGCCATCCGTCAAGCCGTCACGTGTCTCGTGGCCGAAGGGCACCTGCTGATCGATGACGTGCCGGGAGTGGGCAAGACGAGCCTCGGCAAGGCGATCGCCGCCTCCATGCGCTCTGTGCAGAGCAGGATCCAGTTCACCTCCGACCTCCTCCCCTCCGACGTGACAGGAGTGCACGTCTTCGACCGGACGACGAACACCTTCGAGTTCCGGCCGGGACCGATCTTCGCCAACATCGTGCTCGGCGACGAGATCAACCG
>JASHRK010000077.1 GCA_030037405.1 Acidimicrobiales bacterium
CTCTACGACATAGCCGGCGTCACCCTTCTCGACCCGGAGTGCCGGAGCCCTCGAAGCGTCGGGCACGTCGTCCGGGGCCGGCGCTATGTAGAAGGTGAGTACCTGGCCGGGGTCGCAGCGCTCGCGCACCAGCTCGCCGCTTTGCGGCTCGGAGCCAAGCCATGACGGGCGAGCGCTGGCAGCTCCTCCCGCCGCTCGACGATGACGAGTACGCCACGCTAAAGGCAGACATCGCCGAGCACGGCGTACTCGTGCCGGTCGTCATCGATGCCGAGACCGGCGACGTGCTCGACGGCCACCACCGGCTGCGGGCATGGCAGGAGCTACGGGCCGGCGGCGTGAAGGTGCCTAACTACGTGCGGGAGGTCCGGCGCTTTGCCGACGATGACGAGCGTCTCGGCTTCGTCGTGGCCGCCAACCTCTTCCGCCGTCACCTCACCCGCTCGCAGCGGGCCGAGGTCGTCGCCAGGCTCCGAGCCGAGGGCTGGTCGCTTAGGCGCATCGGCGAGGCGGTAGGGGTCCACCATGACACGGTGAGGGAGGACCTCTCGATTGTCGGAAATCCAACAATCCCCGAGCGGGTCGAGCGGAAGGGCGGCGGCACCTACCCGGCTCGCCGGCCGAGGCGGGCGCCCTCGATCGTCGTTGAGACGGACCGCGACGAGCGACGTGCAGCGGCGGCGCTAAAGACTCTCGGCGAGAGCGCTCCCGCCAAGCTGCTCGGGCTTATCAAAGCCGAGGAGCGGGCACGCGATCTGCGCCTCGCCGAACGGCGCCAGGCGCAGGTACCCGAGCGCGTCACGGCCGACGGCTTCGAGCTGCGCTGCGGGGACCTCCGCGAGGCGTGGGCCGACATTCCCGACGGGTCGGTTGACGCAATCGTGACGGACCCGCCCTATAACGACGAGGGCCTCTCGCTGTACGGCGACCTCGCCCGCCTCGCCGCGAGGGTGCTAAAGCCCGGCCGGCTGGCCGCCGTCTACGCCGGACACGGCCGTCTCGACGAGCGCATGGCGCTGCTCGCGGAGGGTGGGCTTAGCTACGTGTGGCACGGCGTGAACGTCCTCCCCGGCCAGCACTCAAGAATCACTCGGCTCATGGTCTACGGCCGCCACCGATGCG
Source organism: Acidimicrobiales bacterium (assembly GCA_030037405.1). Taxonomy (GTDB): domain Bacteria; phylum Actinomycetota; class Acidimicrobiia; order Acidimicrobiales; family Bog-793; genus JOPF099. The sequence goes on from JASHRK010000077.1 coordinate 1,123, forward strand.
TGCTGCTTTACTCAGCCGGGCGGTTCACGCCGCGGAAGTGGATATACGACTCCTACGTAGCCGAGGGGCGAGGCGGGCCGGAGTCGCGGCCGCTTCACCCCTGGCAACAGGTCGTCGGCACCATGCGGCATTGGGTCCTCATGGCCTCGGAGCCGGGCGAGACGGTCCTAGACCCGTTCCTCGGCTCGGGGACGTGCGCTGTCGCAGCCCTCTCGGAAGGGCGGCGCTTCCTCGGCGGCGACAACGACCCCGGCTGCGTCGAGACGACGAGACAGCGCCTAGAAGAGCTGCTGGCAGGCGAGGGGGCCGGCGCTAGCCTCCCGCCGACTTCGGAGGAGGTAGGTGCGACGTGACGGTTAGTTGCAAGCGGTGTGGGCATCGCTTCGAGACAGGAGCACGCCCGGGCGGTAAGACGAGCTGTCCGGCCTGCCGGGTGACCGTCTACGTCCCGAAGGGCACCGGGGCGCAGCTCCCGGCTCGGGCGGTTAAGGCAAAGCTACCGGCGCTCGTCGTGCTCGACCTGTCCTGTGGGCACCGGCTGTTCGCCTTCGACCCCGAAGTCTCGGCGACCAAGGCGACCGGCTATCTCTGGTCCTGCGACGAGGGTTGCCCGGGCGAGCACGAGGTCGTGGCCGTCGTCGCCACGCTCAGCGAGGTCGAGTCCGCCGCCCTCGATGACGACGCCTTTATGGCATGGGCAACCGGATTGCCGGCGCCGGCACGCACCAACATTGAGCTAAACGAAAGGAAACATCATGTCTTACCGGACCAAGAACCACCTCGGTAGCCTCGTGGGCGAGGCGGCCTAGATGCCCGTTGCCCTCGGACCATACGCAGTCACGGCCGGCGGCACCGTCTCGATGCCGAGCCCGGAGAGCATCCGGGGCGTGCGCACGGGGACAGACGACTGCGTCAAGGCTGTCGTAAGCAACCAGTCGCCCTACGCCCTGACGGTGACGGCCCCCTCTGGCCAGATCATCGTTACGGCCGGCATGGAGTACCTCATAGAGCTGAAGGTGCCGATGGACCTCTCGGCCGTCGCGGCGACGGCTACGGAGGCGTCCGAGTCAGCCAACGCCACCCCCCAGGTCTACGTCACCTGGTACGGCCCGGCCGAGACCGTCCCCGGCACCTACCCGGTGGCCATCCCCGCCATATCAGTGCAGGCGCAGGCCGGCACCGGCCAGCTCGTGTTTACGATGACGCTCGACGCCGATGGCGGCACCTACACCGACGAAGTGCTCCCGACGCTTCCGCCTATCTACCATTCTCTTGAGTTCGCCATTGAGCCGGCGACGGGCTGGAGCGGCACAGTCGCCATCGTCCTCGTCGACCTCGTCTCGGGCGAGGAGATGTGGCGCGTGGACCTGAGTTCAACCTTGACCGACAACTTCGTCAACCCGGCCTACTTCAACGTCGTCCCCACCGGCACGACGACAATGGGCCTCCAAGTCGGAGTCACCAACGTGGATGGCACGGAGTCCGTCAAAGTCTCTATGTGGGTGGCTCCCGACTCGATGGCCGAGGCGGTCAACACCGGCATGAGCATCTCGACGAACACGGTGGAGATCAGCGGCACGGTTGATGCGGAGATCACCGGCGGGTCTGTTGAGATCAGCGGCACGCCCTCGGTGGAGATCAGCGGCACGCCTACGGTCGAGATCGCCTCCGGCCAGTCGGTCGATATCTCGGGCACGGTTTCGGCCGAGATCGTAGGCGGGTCCGTTGAGATCAGCGGTACGCCCTCGGTCGAGATCAGCGGTACGCCCTCGGTCGAGATCGCCGCCGATCAGGTCGTAGAGGTGTCCTCCGTCGGGGGCACGGTCACGGTTGCCGGCACGGTGGACATAGGCGAAACGGCCACGGTGGAGATCAGCGGCACGCCTACCGTCGAGATCGCCGCCGATCAGGTCGTAGAGGTGTCCTCCGTCGGGGGCACGGTCACGGTGGCGGGCACCGTCGATATCGGCAACTCACCGGACGTGTCGATTACGGGAACCCCCACCGTCAACATCGCCGAGGGTCAGTCGGTGGAGATCAGCGGCACCCCCTCAGTCGATGCCAACATCACCGGAGGGTCTGTCGAGATATCTGCGGGCACGGTTGATATCGAGAACGCCCCCGACACGTCAATACAGACCTACACGACGGCAACGCTCGTCTACTCGGGCTCGACCTCCGGCACCTATCCGGCAACGGCGCTCGCGGCCGGCTATCACGCCCTCGCCATCGTGCCAAAGACGGCGGACGTGTCGCTCTCTATCACAGGCGCGACCTCGGACGCAGAGTACCTCCCGAGTTGCGTGCCCCCTCAGTACGTTCCGCTCTTCGTGCCGTTCGATAGCTCCCTAGACGGTCAGATAACCCTTGACACCTCGGGAGACGTAGAGATCTATGCGATACAGGACACCGCCGGCGTAGGGGCCGTCCTCCGCTCCGAGGGTCAGAGCAGTAAGTCAGTTCCCTTCACTTTGCAGGTGGGCGGCTCCGTCTCCGACGGCGGCCTAGAAACATTCCAGGTGAACACCCTGGGCCAACAGTACGTAGTCCCTGTGGTGCCGAGCACCGACTCGGGTGACCATCCGCCTAACGAGCTGACGTTTGAATCGTGGAGCGAGGAGTCCGAGAGCACCACCCTGCTCGCGGCTCCCGGCTCGGGCCTGCGATATCGCATCTTCTACGGGTCGATCAAGCTGGCGACCGCCACCGCCAGTGAGAGCGCGGCCGTCTCGATGACGAATACGGCGGGCAATACCTACTCGCCCCTCGTCGCGAACACCTATTGCACGAGAGACGAGCTGATCGGTTATCCATCCGGGCTGCCGCTCGATACCGATACGGCCGTGACGTTCAGCGCCAGCTCTACGGCTGCCTGCTATATCGCCCTCGTCTACCTAATCGAGACTGTCTAGCGCCAGCGCCGTCGAGGATGACGCAGGCAAGCGACCACGGCGGGGCGATCGTGACTGCGGCCCAGCCTGCCGGCCCGCTCACCCGCCGCCACGTCCGCTGTGCGGCCTGCCAGGCGTCGGACCCGAGACAGGCTCCCGAGCTGCGCGGCCGGCGGGGAGCCGTCATCGCATCCCGCCTGCGGGCTCTGCGGGAATGGGAAGAGGCCCACCCGGGCGAGGTTCCCGACCAGGAGCGCTTCACGAGGGACATTCTCCCCGGGCTCGCCACCGTGCCGCTCTCGGCGATCCTGGCGGCAACCGGGTGCTCGAAGGCGGCCGCTTCCGGCTGGCGCCGCGGCAAACACACGCCCCACGTCTCGACCTGGCCGGCGCTCGCACAGCTTGGCGGTCCGAAGAGTGGTTGAGTCAGTCGCCCGAGAAGCCGATAGTT
>JASHRK010000078.1 GCA_030037405.1 Acidimicrobiales bacterium
CTGCGGGAGCGCTCTCCGACCGTTTCGGGGCGCGGACGGTCACCCTCTGGGCGGGCGGCCTCATGGCCGCTGCCGCGCTCTTCCAGGCCGTCGCGCCCTCCTTCGTCCTCCTCCTCGCGGCCCGGCTCGTCTTCGGTGCCGGCTACGGCATCACCTGGATCGCCGGCCTCGCCTGGCTGGCCGAGGGGTCCCCGGGAGCCTCCAGCCTCGGAGGCTCGGTGGCGAGCTCGGGGATCGGCAGCGTGTTCGGACCGGCCCTCTTCGGTGTGATGGGCCAGTACTTCGGGCTGAAGCTGCCGTTTCTCGTCGCGGCAGGCGCCTTCGCTCTCGTCACCGCCGCCCTCGGGCTCATCCGGCTCCCCACCCCGGCATCGTCGCCCCCGGTGCCGATCCGCTCGGGCCTGCCGGTCCTCGCCTCGGACCGCAACACGATGCTGGCAACAGCGGCCATCGTGATCGCGACGATCACCTCCAGCGTCTGCTATCTCGTCGTCCCCGACATCCTCCACGCCCACGGGGCCGGAACGGGTGCGATCGGGCTCGTGTTCTCGGCCGCAGCAGTGCTCTTCGTGATCGGCAGCGTGATCACGACATCTCTCGGCCACCGGGCCGTGAGCAGCACCGTCGCCATCGGAGGGGTGATCGTCATCGCCATCGCCGTCTCGCCTGCAGCGCTCAGCGCGGCGCCGTTCGCCATAGTGGCGATGCTCTGCCTCTCGACGACGGCGAGGTCGGTCGTCTGGACCGTCGGCTACCCCCTCGGCGCCGTCGGGGCGGAGCGAAGCCATGTCGGCCTCGGACTCGTCATGGGGCTCATCAACGGGGCCTGGGCTGCCACCGCCGTCGCGACGCCCCTCCTCGCCGGGGTGGCGGCCGACCATCTCAGCACCCGGGCTGTCTTCGGGCTCACTGAGGCTGCCTGCCTCGTCGTTCTCGTGACCGCGGTGCTCGCCACCCGGCGGAGCCGCCCGACGGCCGGCGGCCTGCCCGAGCCCGGCTTCGTCGACGAGATGGCGGCGAGCTGCGCCGGCGCGGCCGACCACGCCTCCTGAGTGCCCGCTCCCGCCTCAGCTCCTGCGCCGGGAGAAGCTCGCCAGCAGGGTGGGCGTGCGCCGGAGGAGATCGAGCAGGTAGCTCCCCCCATCGGGTGTGTAGCCGTTCGGGATGACGAGCCCGGCGAGCGAGCTGAGCGAGTCGGCGCCGAGTGCGGCAGCGGAGAACGACGTCGCCGTCGAGAAGAAGAGCACTGTCCCCTGGTTTGAGGTGAGAAGGATTGCCGTTCCCTCGCAACCGGCGACGGTCGCGCAGAGAAGCGTGAGGTCTGCCCGCGGAAGGCCCAGCTCCTCGAAACGTGCCGCCACGGCGACGGGCTCTGTGGCGTCGCCTGCGATCGTCGCCACCGCCGGGTCGACTGATCGTGCGAGCTCGAGGGCTTGCTCGCTCATGTCGACCACCGTGACAAGACCGCCCGGCCCCACCTGCTCTCTCGCCGCGGCCACGGCTGCGAGACCTGCATGACCCGAGCCGATGACCGCCACATGACCGCCTTCTCGGGCGAGCGCCTTCGTGTGCGAGGCGGCCGGATAGACGTCGAGGGCCGTGAGGACCACCTCGAGCGGGAGATCGTCGGGCACCACAGCACACGGCATGAGGCCGGTGACGATCGCCCGCCCGCTCGCCGGCACCTGCGGGTCCGAAGGGTCGACGGGACCGACGGAGTCGAGCCTGAGGGGCGTCGCGATGAGGGAGGCGAGGGGCACGACTCTTTGGCCAAGGCTTGCTCCGCCGAGGCTCGCCTCGCCGGCAGGGACCTCGCCGGTACGGGTCTCGCCGCTAGGCGCCCCGCCGGTCGGGGCGTCGAGGGTACGGGCCTCGCCGAGGCGGCCGAGGCGGCCGACGAGGACGCCGCCGGAGCCGGTGACGGGGTTCTGCATCTTTCCCCGCTCGGCCACGATCTTCTCGATGGCAGAGGCGATCGCCTGCGGCGTGCGGTAACTCCGCGAAAGCTGCCTGAAGCTCGTGGCGTCGATGTTGAGCATCTCGACCTCGACCTCGGCCTCGTAGTCGTTGGCGGGGGAAGTGGCATCGAGCCGCTCGGCGATGTGGGGCATTGCACCCGGCGGGGCGAGGGAACGCCAGGTGCCGAGGAGGGCCGGATCGGCGACGGGCGTCCTGCGGTCGAGCCCCATCAGCGGAGGCTAACGAGGCGAGGCGAGCGCCGACCAATCCGAGCGATGATCGCAAGTGATCGACGAGACTGTGGCCCATGACCAAGACCCCGAGCGACGCAGTCGTGATCACCGTGGCACCGACGGGGAGCGAGCCGACGCGCGACGACAACCCGAACGTCCCCTACCGGGTGGAGGAGATCGTCGCCGAGGCGGTCCGCGCCGCCTCGGCCGGAGCCGGCGTCGTCCACGTCCACGTGCGATCGGACGACGGACGCCCGAGCGCGGAGCGGTCCCGTTTCGAGGGGGTCATCTCCACCATCCGTGAGCGGTCGGAGCTGCTCTGCTGCGTGTCGACGGGCGGCGGCTCGGGGATGTCGCTCGACGATCGCCTCGCGGGGGCGTACGCCGATCCCGACGCCGTCGGCGTCGAGACAGGCTCTCTCAACTTCGCCGGAGTGCCCTTTGTGACGAGCGCCGGGGACACTGCCAGGGTGGTCGAGGTGGCCCGCTCCTTCGGCAAGCCCCTCGAGGTGGAGGCCTTCGACACCGGCCATGTCGTCGCCGGGCGCGAGCTCATCGAGGAGGGCGGCCTACCGGAGGGAACGCCCTTCAATCTCGTCTTCGGCGTCCGCGGTGGGGCGCCGGCGACCCCGGACGCCCTCTCGGCCATGGTCGCCCACGTCCCCGCCGGCTCACCCTGGACCGTGACAGCGATCGGCCGCCACCAGACACGCATGCTCATGGGTGCTCTCCACATGGGTGCCCCGGGCGTCCGCGTCGGTTTCGAGGACAACGTCTACCTGCGCCGTGGCGTCCTCGCCGACTCGAACGCCGCCCTCGTCGAGCAGGTCGTGGGCCTCTGCGAGCTCGTCGGGCGACGGCCGGCAGAGCCGGCAGAGTGCCGGGCGTACTTCGGCATCGGCGGGCCCGAGCGCTGAGCCGCGCCCTGGGCGGCGGCGCGGTAGTTGTGCAATAATCGCAACGATGAGCAGCAATACAGCAACAACACTCCGGCGAGGGATCCAGCTTCTCGAGCACCTGAGCCTGGGTACGAGCTCGACGGGGCAGGGCGTCGGCGCCTCCGAGCTCGCCCGTGCCGTCGGAGTCGACCGGAGCCTCGCCTTCCGCACCCTGCAGGTGCTCGAGGAGCTCGACCTCGTCGAGCGCGACCCCGCCTCACGAGGCTTTCGTCCCGGCTGGCGCCTCTTCGCCCTCGCCGCCGGTGCCGCCGGCGACAGGCTCCGGGCGCTCGCGCCCGAGATTCTCGAGCGCCTGAGCAGGGAGACGGGCGAGTCCGCCTATCTCTCGGTCCGCCAGGGCGACCGCGTGCTCACCGTGACCTCGACGGCCTCGTCCCGCGTAGTGCAAGCCGTCAACTGGACCGGGACGACGAGCCCGATCACCTGCACCTCGGCGGGGCGCGCCCTTCTTCTCGACCACGACGCCTCCGAGCTCGAGAGCCTGCTCGGAAAGGGGCCGTACCCGACCCCGACGGCACATGGCCCGGCGAACCTCGAAGAGCTCGTCGCCCGCCTCGAGGAGGCTCGGGGCGCCGGGATCGTCGTCGCCGACGGAGAGTTCGAGCCCGGTCTCGTCGGCCTCGCCGCCCCGGTGCGCGACTTCCGCGGAGGCGTCGTGGCCGCCGTCAACCTCTCCGGTCCGGACTACCGCCTGCGCGAGCGGCTCGACGAGCTGGCCGATCTCCTGCTGCTCGAGACCTCCCGTCTCTCCGCGCTCCTCGGCCAGGCCTCGTGAGCGGCGCGATGAGACGCACCGAAGGGAGCTTCTTCTCCGCCCGCTGCCTCCTCGACGGTGATCTCTACCTGCCAGAGGGGGCAGCGACGTGTCCGGCGATCGTCTCGTGCTCGGGTTACCAGGGGTTGAAGACGATCCATCCCGAGAGGTTCGCCCGCAGCCTCGTGCCCGCCGGCTTCGCCTGCCTCGCCTTCGACTACCGGGGCTTTGGC
>JASHRK010000079.1 GCA_030037405.1 Acidimicrobiales bacterium
AAAGAGCTGCGAGCGTCCCGGCGATCTCCCCGCCTGCTGACCAGGCCGCCTCGACGGCAAGCGCCGCCAGGCACGCTACGAGGAGGGCCGATCCCCAGAGGAGCCCGTGGACGTGGTCGATCTGCTCAGGTAGGGCGAGAAGGTAGTACTGCAATGGCCCGAGGCCGAAGGCGGCTCGACCCCCTGCGCGGGAGATACCGGTGAACTGGCCGACGAGAGGAAGAGGGGCCTTGCCGTTCAGCACGCTCCAGGTCCGCCAGGCGATAACGGCTGCAGTGCCCGTAGGCACCCATCCCTTCGCGATCTGGATACCGGCGACTACGAAGGGCGGTACTTCGGCGGCAAGGTGGGAGACGAGGCGCAGGGCGCCTCTGGGGGAGGCGAGCGGGAGGGCGCTCACGAGGCACGAGCAGGCGCTTGCTCTCCCATGTCGCCCAAAGCGTCGCCGTCCCTGTCGCCCTTCTCGGTCGCCACGGCCCCCCAATCGATCGCGACGCCGGCCATCGCGACGCAACCGTACACTGAGCCTTGGCGTCACACTGAGCCTCGGCGTCGCATCACCTGCCCGTCGAGGTAGGAGGGCACTTCCCGGGGCCGGAGGAGGCGCCGGGTCGTCCCCCCGAGCTTTGGCACATCGAGTGCACTTATCTCGTTGCATCTCATCACACTTGGCACGAGCGAGCTGGTAGCTTCAGAGAGTGCCGCCGCGGGTGACCCGGATCGCCGAGGCGCTCAGCCGCGTCGTGGCACGACTTCCTTCGGGGGAGGTCCGCCCGGGGCAAGTCGAGATGGCGGAGGCGGTCGGTCGCTCCCTCGCGAGCGGTCGCCATGTCGCCGTCTCCGCCGGGACGGGAACGGGCAAGTCGCTCGCCTACCTCGTGCCTGCTGCCCTCTCGGGAAAGCGCGTCGTCGTCGCCACGGCGACGAAGGGGCTGCAGGACCAGCTCGCCACGAAGGACTTGCCCCTCGTGGCCGAAGGTCTCGGACGCCCCCTCCGCTGGGCGGTGTTGAAGGGTCGCTCCAACTACATCTGCCGGGAGCGCCTCGCCGAGCTCGCCCGTTTCGGTGACCAGGAAAGGCTCGACCTCGGCGGCGCGGTAGATACGCGGACCCACCGGCGCCAGAGCGCGACCGTGGGGGACGAGGTTGCCCGCCTCGTCCGTTGGTCCGAGAGGACCAAGTCGGGCGACCGGGCGGAGCTCGACTTCGAGCCCTCCTACGCCGCCTGGTCGAGCGTCAGCGTTCAGCCCGACGAATGCCCGGGGGCGGCGAGGTGCCCGATGGGGGCGGACTGCTTCACCGAGAAAGCGCGGGCGGCAGCCGCGCTGTCAGAGATCGTCGTAGTGAACCACCATCTCCTCGGGGCTCACATACGTAGCGGGGGCGCCGTCCTGCCCGAGCACGACGCTCTCGTCGTCGACGAGGCGCATGAGCTCGAGGACACGATGGCTTCCTGTCTCGGCGTCGATCTCAGCCCCGGCAGGTTGCGAGGGCTTGCCGCCGGCGCCCGGGGGGCGCTCGCGGGGATCGGGGCACGGGACTCCGCCGCCGCGCGGGCCGAGGAGCTCATGGAGGGGGCGGTTCGCTTCGAGGACGCCCTCGCCGCAGCTCCGGAGGCGAGGCTCCCCATCGGGCTGAGGGGGGAGCTGGGGGACGTCGCCACCCTCCTCAGGTCCCGTCTCGATCGCCTCGCCTCCGAGCTTCGCCGCGCCCAGGCGGCTGCCCCCGGTCCGGGCGACGAAGCCTCCCAGCGTTGCCTCCGGGCGCTTCTCGCCCTGGAGAGATGCTCGGAGGAGATCGCCTCATGCATCGAGGCGGGAGCCGAGACGGTGGTCTGGGTCGGAGGAGACGTCCGGCGCAGTCTCCGCTCGGCTCCCCTCGACGTGAGCGGCACGCTCGCCGGCGCCCTCTTCTCCGCCACGCCCGTCGTGCTCACGAGCGCCACCCTGACGCCCGGGCTGGCCGTTCGCCTCGGCGCCGATGCGGCCGAGGTGAGAGAGCTCGACGTCGGAAGCCCCTTCGACTTCGCCAACCACGCTCTCGTCTACTGCGCCGTCAGCCTGCCCGACCGGCGGAAGGCGGGCGCCGAGGACAAGCTGCACGAGGAGCTGGCCTCGCTCATCCTTGCTGCCGGGGGTCGGACCCTCGCCCTCTTCACGAGCAGGCGGGCGATGGAGCGGGCGGGGGAGGCGCTCCGCCCTCGAGTCCCCTGGCCCATCCACGTGCAGGGAGACCTTCCCAAGCCGGCGCTCGTCGACGCCTTCGCCCGGGAGGAGGAGTCCTGCCTCTTCGCCACGATGGGCTACTGGCAGGGGGTCGACGTGCCCGGCGCCACGCTCTCGCTCGTCGCCATCGACAGGCTCCCGTTCCCGCGGCCGGACGAGCCTTTGCTGGCGGCGCGGCGGGAAGCGGCGGGGGAGCAGGGTTTCAGGTTGGTCGACCTGCCTCGCGCGGCAACTCTTCTCGCGCAGGGCGCCGGACGACTGATCCGAACCGCCAGCGACCGCGGAGTCGTGGCGGTGCTCGACCCCCGGCTGGCGACTGCTTCCTACGGCGGTTACCTCGTGAAAGCGCTCCCGAAGATGAGACGGACGAGAGATCGCTCGGAGGCGCTCGCCTTCCTGCGAGAGACCCGGGAAGCCGGCGAGGCGGCAAAGACCGGCGAGGCGGCAAAGACCGGCGCGGCAGCAGAGACGGGGGAGAAGAGACCGAGCGAGCGAGGGCCGGAGGGAGCGCCGAAGCGGGCGCCAAGGCAAGCTCCGAGCCTGGGAGCGCCGGTCAGTACCCGAGCCGTTCGAACATCTCGGGACGTCGCTGCCAACCCTTCTCCACCTTGACGAAGAGCTCGAGGTAAGCGCCAGGCGCCAGCTGCTCGCGTACGGCCGTGCCCACCGCCTTCAGGACGGACCCGCCCTTGCCGATGACGATGGGCTTCTGCGACTCGCGCTCGACGAGGACCTCGCATCGGATCCTCGGCCACTCCCACTCCGTCACCCGGCAGGCGATCGAGTGGGGCAGCTCCTCCCCGGCGACCCGGATCAGCTGCTCGCGCACGAGCTCGGCGACGTAGAAGGCTTCCGGCACGTCGGACACCATCCCCGGGGGGAAGTACCGCGGCCCGGGCGGCATCCGAGCGACGAGATGCTCCACCAGCTCGCCGACACCGGCTCCGGTCCGGGCCGACACGGGGAAGTACTCGGCCCCGGCGAGACCGAGGGCTCGTTCCGCCGTCGCCAGGTGGTCGAGGACCTGGGCTCTGCTGGCCCGATCGACCTTGTTCACCACCACGACCGAGCTTGCCGGAAGGCGAGCGGCGATGAAGCGGTCACCTGCGCCGATCGGCGCGCTCGCCTCTACCAGGAGCACGCAGACATCGACGTCTCCCAAGGAGGCCGCGGCCGTCTCGTTGAGCCGCTCGCCGAGCGACGTCTTCGGCTTGTGGATGCCCGGGGTGTCGACGAAGACGATCTGTGCGTCCGGCCGGTCGAGCACTCCCCGCACCCGCGTGCGCGTCGTATGGGGCACTCTCGCCGTGATCGCCACCTTGGTTCCCACGATCAGGTTCAAGAGCGTGGACTTGCCGACGTTCGGGCGCCCGACGAGGGCCACAAGGCCGGAGCGCACCTCCTCGACGCCCGGGAGCGGAGCGCTCGTGCTCACGACCGCTTGAGAGCCGGGACGTCGGTGCCGTTCTCGCCGGACGGCGCCTCCTCGAGCGGGCCACCCTTGGCCGCCTCGATGCGAAGCGTCCCGATGCGGCGGCCGGCGACGCCGTCGACGGTGATCACGTACGGCCCCACCTCGACGACCTCACCGGGCGCCGGCACGTGCCCGGTCCTCGCCAGCACGAGCCCTCCGATCGAGTCCCAGCCGTCGTCGGTCGGCAGCTTGACGCCGAGGCGCTCGTTCACCTCGGCGACCGCCATCTTGCCCGAGACCCGGAACGCCCCGTTCCCGAGGTCCTCGATGAGCGGCTCGTTCTTGTCGAACTCGTCGACGATCTCGCCCACGAGCTCCTCTATCAAGTCCTCGAGCGTCACGACGCCGGCGGTGCCGCCGTACTCGTCGATGACGACGGCGATGTGGAACTGGCCCGTCTGCATCTCCCTGAGCAAGGGAGCGACTCGTTTCGTCTCGGGCACGTAGTGCGCCTTGCGGGCCACCTCGGCCACCTGCCGGCCCTCTTCGCCGGCTCGCATCGAGCTCACGAGCTCCTTGGTGAAGGCGATCCCGATGACGTCGTCGATCGACTCCCGGTAGACCGGGATCCTCGAGTACCCGGCCGCCATCGCCCGCTCGAGCACCTCCGAGACGGGAGTCTCGGCTTCGACGGCGATGACGTCGGGTCTCGGGACCATGACCTCACGCACGACCGTGTCCCCGAACTCGATGATCTGGTGGATGAGAGTGCGCTCGTCGGTCTCGATAGCTTCGTCCTCGAGGGCGACGTCGGCGAAGGCGAGGAGCTCCGACTCGGTCACGTCGCCCACGCCCTCGTCCGAGCGACCGCCGGGCGTGATCACCCGGGCGATCCCGATGAGGAGCTTGGAGATCCAGCGGACGGGCGGGAACCCGACGACTGTCTGGACGACGGGAGCTGCCATCAGGGCGGCCCGGTCGGCGTGGCGCACGGCCCATTGCTTGGGCACCGCCTCTCCGAAGACGAAGATCACGACGACCTCGAACGCCGTGGCGGCGGCGACGCCCCACGGCCCGAAGAGGTGGGCGGCGACGACGCCGACGAGGGTCGCCGCCACGAGCTGGGAAAGAAGGACGAGGAGGAGCACCGGGGCCAAGAAACCCTCCGGGTCCTCGACCAACCTCTGAAGCGCCCGCGCACCCCGGTGGTGGGCGTCGACGAGCGCCTTCGCCTTCGCACGGGAGGTGCGCGTCAGCCCTGTCTCGGCGAGGGCGAGGACGGCCGAGACGCAGAGCAAGACGAGCACGACTGCGAGGAGGATCCCGTCTGTGCCGGTGAAGTGGGCGGCGGCTATCACCCGAGGTGCCTCATGGCTCTGGCGCGGGCTCGGTGTGCCGGGCGAGGAGCGCCTGCTCGAGAGCCTCCATTGCCGCCGCCTCGGCGTCGTCCTCGTGGTCCATCCCGAGGAGGTGCAGGATGCCGTGCACGAGGAGGAGAGCGAGCTCGTCCTCGTAGGTGCCGGCGTGGCCGGGAGCGTTCCGCCACGCCACCTCGGGGCAGATCACGACGTCTCCGAGGAGGAGGGGGATGGTCGCTCCCGCCCCATCGGCGACGAGCCGGCCGGGACCCCGGCGGCGAGGTACGGGACCGGCCCGTGCGAAAGAGGCGAGGGGCAGCTCGTCCTCGATCGGGAACGAGAGCACGTCGGTCGACCCCCGCTTCTGCAAGAAACGCTCGTTCAGCGACCCCATCGTCCTCTCGTCCACGAGGAGGACGTTGAGCTCCGAGGAGGCGGGCAGCCCGCTCTCCTCGAGGACACGTTCCGCCAGGGCTCCGATGCGCCCGGCGTCGATCGGACGGTCCGCCTGCTCGTCAGCGACGAACACCTGCATCGGGCGAGCTCCTCGTGTCGGGCCTCGAGTCACGCCCGCCGGCATGCAGGTCGTAGCGGTCGTATGCGGCGACGATGTCCCGTACGATGCGGTGCCGGACCACGTCGGAGGGCCCGAGGCGGATGAAGGCGATGCCTTCGATGCCACCGAGCAGGTCCTCCAGGCCCACGAGCCCCGAGCGCCCCTCGTGGATGTCGATCTGGGTGATGTCGCCGGTCACGACGACTTTCGTCCCGAAGCCGATACGGGTGAGGAACATCTTCATCTGCTCGGGGGTCGTGTTCTGGGCTTCGTCGAGGATGATGAAGCTGTCGTTGAGGCTCCGGCCGCGCATGAAGGCCAGCGGCGCGACCTCGATCACCCCGCGCTCCAGGTGCTGCGAGACGCGCTCGGGCTCGAGCATGTCGTGCAGCGCGTCGAACAGCGGGCGCAGGTAGGGGTCGACCTTGGCCATCAGGTCACCTGGCAGGAAGCCCAGCCGCTCACCGGCCTCAACCGCGGGCCGCGTGAGGATGATGCGGTTGACCTCCCGGCGGTGCAGCGCGGCCGCCGCCAGCGCCACCGCCAGGAACGTCTTGCCGGTGCCGGCCGGCCCGATCCCGAACGTCACCGTGTTCCGGCGGATCGAGTCGACGTAGCGCTTCTGGTTGACGGTCTTGGGCGCGACCCTGGTCGAGCGGTGCCGCCAGATCACGTCCTCCAGGATCGCGGCCGGGTCCTCGTCCTGGTCCAGCGCGCCGGCGACCGTCTCAATCGTCGCCGCATTGATCTCGTGGCCCTGCTGGACCAGCACCGAGAGCTCGCGGATGACGGCCGCCGC
>JASHRK010000080.1 GCA_030037405.1 Acidimicrobiales bacterium
CGTGGGCGTTGCGGCGCTCGACGCTCGTGGCGAGCTCGAACTGATAGCGCGACATGAAATCGAAGAGGGCGTGGACGAGACGTTCGCAAAGGACGCAGCCCGAGGCCTTCTCGGGCTCGGTCGTCGTTCTCGTAGGGAGGCCGTCGCCGTGCCCGGCGTGCTCGTGGGAACGATGGTGCTCCGACGAGGTCACGCGATCTCGGACGGCGGTCAAGGCTTGCGCGAGCGTGGCGAGCTCACTCATCGCTGACGGCTCGAAGGGTGTGAGGAGGCGGACCCGGAGGTGCTCTGCCATGTCGCGAAGCGCCGAGGTCGACCATCGGTCGAGCGCGCCGAGCCACTCCGTCGTCGCACGGGCCACCGCCTCGTCCAGTTCCGCCAGGTACTGCTCCATCGAGGTGACGATGGCTTGGTCGATGAGGGCGGAGGCGCGTGAGCGGGACAAGGCGGTCTTCCGAGGTTGGATGATCGTCCAGCGGGCACGAGCCGCCGCGAGCCGCGGCCGGCGGTCGTCTTCCTCGCTGCGGTCGGCACTCGGCGAGTTGCCGAAGCACCGGGCGACCTCGGACTCGAGCTCGCCCGGCAGCCGGGTCACGGCTAGGAGCGGGGCGGCGACCGCTTGGCGGAGCTGGACGTTCCATCTCGACACCGCCTCCGTGGCCCATGCGTCGATCGTGTCTTGCAGGTGTGGTCCTAGCTGGTCGAGCCTCGCCTGCACCTCGGCTGGCTTTCGCGCCGAGCGGGCAAGCTCGGCATCGGCGTGAGCGAGCGCCAGCAGCTCCTCCCTCCAGGTCGGCACCGTAGCGTCGCGCAGCTCGGCGAGTTGTCCCGCTATGACCTCACCCAGTTGCCCGAGGAGCTGATGGCGTCGCATCTCGCTGCGAAGAAACAGCTCGTGCGTGCCCTCCTCGACCTCGTCTCTGGCACCTCTATCGGCGGCGGCGCGCTCTGCGATCTCGGCTTCGCTTCTCAAGGCGGCGACGAAGCGCTCGGCCCGCTCGCCGATACGTAGCAGGAACTCTTGCGATTTCGCCGTCGTCAAGTAGTCGCAGAGCTCAGCTTCGAGCTCGGGGAGCCCACTTTGCTTGAACGTCTCGACGTCGCCGGCCTGCTTGGCGGCGAGGGCGTCACGCGCCGAGAGTGCGAAGACGCGCGGGTCGAGGACTCCAGCTCCCCGGACCTTCTCGAGCACGAACGCCTCCACGTCGTGAGCTTCTCTTTCCTCCACGAGGTCACGCTTGTTGAGCACGAGGAAGATCTGTCGCACCTGCCCTGCGACGGCGCCGAGGAATGCGAGCTCCGCCTCACCGAGCGGCGAGTCGAAGCTCATGACGAAGATCGCCGCGTCAGCTTCGGGGAGGAACCCGAGAGTTGCCTCGGTGTTGGTGAGGATCGCCGATCCGACCCCAGGCGTGTCCACGAAGGAGAAGCCGAGGCGAAGGATCTCGGCGGGCAGCTCGATCGATGCGGAGGCCACGCCGAGCTCCTCGCGGATGGCGCTCGCCTGCGCGATGTAACGAGGGAGCTCGTCGAGCGACGCCTCGATCGGCGTCCTTCCTTCGCGCAGCCGGATCGTTGCCTTCGCGTGGCTCCCGTAGCCGACCGTCGTGATGATCGAGGTCATCGGGAGCACCCCCGCCGGAAGATACGGAGCACCGAGGATGGCGTTCATGAGCGTGCTCTTTCCACGGCTGAACTGGCCGACGACGGCGAGCTGGAAGCGGTCCTCTGCCAGGCGCGCCGCCAGGGCGCGGAGCTGCCCGGCCCGAGCAGCGTCTCTGCGCCCTTCCGCCAGGTGCATCAAGGCGAGGAGCGAGTCGGCGAGCTCGAGTCTCTCCTGCCGGTAGTGCTGGAGCAGCTCGGCTTCGGCGACCGCCACGGTCTTGAGCTTGGCCTCGTGGCGCTCGGCGCCGGCGTCGATCGTCTCTTCGGCCGCCACCGGTCTGCCCCCTGGGCTTCCCATCCTCTAGGTGCGGATTCTCGGCGAGCCCGCTGCCTCGTGCACGTGCTCGGCCCCGGGAGCGGGGGAGGTGTCAGCAGGTCGCCCGAGGTTCGCGTCGAAGGTCTTCCGGTAGAGGTCCTTGCTGTAGCTCGTCGAGAGCGGTTCTGCCTCGATGAGCTGGAATGGCCTGGCACCGTCGGCGCCTCGCTCGGCTCGGAGGAACCTCGTGGTGTCGCGGTGGTGGGCGAAGAAGTGATGTGAGAGCTCGAAGAGGTGGGTAACGAAAAGGATGGTTATTCCCGCCTCGGTCATCGCAGTGATGATCTCTGTCGCGATCTCCGACCCCTCTCGCTCGTTCGTCGTCGAGAACGACTCGTTGCACAAGAGCAGGCTGTGGGGCCGGATGTGCCTCCCGATGACGCTCATCCGCTGCAGCTCCTCGTCGAACTTGCCGCTCGTCATCGTGGCGTCCTCCTCGCGGGAGAAGTGCGTCCAGACCCCCTCGACAAGGGCGGCGGCGAAGGCGTCGGCCGCTACCGGCGCGCCCGCCCCGAGCATGAGCTGGGCGAGACCCATGCTGCGGAGGAAGGTGGACTTCCCGCCCTGGTTGGCGCCCGTCACGATGACGAGCGGCACGTGGTCGGCGCAGAGGTCGTTGCCCTGGACGGCTGCAGTCGTGCGCAACGCGAGGCAAGGGTCGTAGAGGCCGTGCGCCTCCATCTTGCCCGAGGCAATCGGGTGCGGAGTGGGAGCGCAGACCGGGAGACCTCTGTCAACGAGGGTATCGTGAAGGTTGAGGCAGCCGAGATAGAAGGCGAGCTCGCGCCGGAGCGCCGCGAAGAAGCTGCCGATATGGTCGGCCGACTGGGCGAGTGCGTTCGCCGCCAGGCTGGTCACGCGGTTGCGCAGCCCGGCGAGCGCATAGTGACCCCCTTGGTCCTCGTGCGGGATCGTGCGGCTGAACGAGGGCTTGGCGACCATCGGGCGGTGGAGGAAGGTGCCCCGCGGCTTCGGCGCCCGCAGCACGTAGGCGATCCCCTGGTTCCCGTCCCCGAGCGCTGCGCTGGCGAGCACCCCGTCCCGGAAGCGGAGGGCCCGTAGATGACCGGTGACCTCGTTGAAGTAGGCGTCGTCGAGCTCGTGGCGCAGCGTTGCGAAGAACCGCGCGAAGCCCTCGGAGGAGAACTTGCCGGCGTGCTCCTCGGTGATACGGCGCAGGCGCCGGAGCACGCCGACGAACATCTCGAGCTCCTTTATGGAGGCGTGGAGGAGCGGCTCACCGCTGTTGCTGTCGATGCCAAGGCCGCGCCAGCTCTTCTTCTTCTCCGCTATCGCCTCGTTCGCGAGGGCGTAGATCTCTCTGACGACCTCTGATTGCTCGCGACAGTCCCTGTAGACGGCCTGCCTGTATCGAACCTCCTCGGTGGTCGCGACGCCGGCGAGGAGTGCGCTGCGCACGGACTCGAAGATGACCGCGTCCCCTTTGGCCATAGCTCGCCACAGCACGAGAAGGTCGAGGTCCTGGATGAGCTCCTCCTCGCCGGCGCGAGTTTCACGCTCGGTCTCGAAGTCGCTGTCGGCGGACATGAGCCGGGCTTTCATCGAGCGATCTCCGCGCTGAGCCGCTCGTAGGTGAGGCCGTACTTGTCGGCGATCGCCTTCGCGTAGGCGCGCCCGTCGGCGGGCTGCCGGAGGACCTTGTACGTACGGATCGCCGGATCCTCGGGCAGGACCGTGCTTACCATCGAGACGACCTTCTCGTTGAGGTTCGCAAGCTCGTCGAGGAAGGTGACGCAGACCCCGAGGGCGTCGAGGGCGGTCACCTGCTCGAGGATCTCCCGGCTGAGGAAGAGGGCGTCCTCCGCGCTCGTCGAGGTGAACACCTCGTTGAGCACGAAGACGCTAGAGGGCGTCGCCCGGTCGAAGTCCGCCTTCAGGCGGTTCAACTCGTCTTGGAGCTTTCCCGCGAGGCTCGTCAGGTCCTCCTCCTTCTCGAAGTGCGTGAAGAGACGGTCGCAGAGGAAGATATGCACGTCGCGCCCGGGCACCGGGCAACCGAGGCGAGCGAGGTAGTGGAGCTGGCCGAAGGTGCGGGCGAAGGTGGTCTTGCCCCCGTTGTTCGGACCGGAGACGACGAACATCCGCTCGGGATCGGAGAGGAAAAGGTCATTGCAGACGACCGTCTCCGATCGCGCTGTGAGCTGTGCGGCGAGGGCGAGGTCGAAGGTGTCGAGCGCCTGCTCGCTTTTCGAGGCGGCAGAGACGCTCGGCGCACTGAAGCGAAGGCCGGCCTCGCGCAACGGCCGGATGTAGCCGAGGTACGAGAGGTAGAACTGCAGCTCCCGGTCGAGGAGGCGGACCGTCTCGTCTAAGTACTCGACGTGCTTCGCGCAGAAGGCGTCGAGCGACGCGAAGATGTCGGGAAAGACCTTGGCGACGAGGTCGAGCACTCCGGCTCCGGCGAAGGAGTCGTAGTCCCTGAATTCAGGCAGGTAGCTCACGGCGGCGCCTTGCTGGAAGCGCGCGAAGGTGGTGCCCACCTGCTCGCTGTAGTCGGCCTCGCCGTCGTAGCGGGCGACTGTGATCCGGTCGCCTTTCACGAGCACGCAGTAGCGGACCGCGTCGAGCTCGTCTTTCAGTGCTCTCGCTTCTGCCTCGAGCTTCGTGAAGCGGCCCGAGGCGACGTAGGTCGCGAGGTAGTCGCGTAACCTGCGCAGGGCGCGGGAGCCGAGGTCCCGGTTGGAGAGTCGAGCGGACAGCTGGATGACCGTGTCGCAGTAGTGGATGGCGGCGTTCAGGAAGTAGCGCTCGTGGTGGTAATGGTTGTAGCCACCGTCGTCGTCACGAAGATCTCGCACGCGGTAGGTGAACTTCGCGACGAGCTGCTCGGCGGCAAACGCCGAGAGCGTCTCGAAGACACCTGTGTCCTCGAGGTCCGCGAACACCTCTTGACGGTAGAGAATGCCTTCGAGGTCGGTGAGGGGGGCGAAGAAGAAAGGTCGCAAGCTGTACGCCTCCTTCCGCGCGGTCACCGACGAGATGATCTGGTCGAGGTTGAGGTCGCTGAACACGGCGGAGGCCGGCTCCTCTTCGACGACGGCAGGGTTCTCGGCGTCCGGGAAGAGGACACTGTGGGTCACCATGCGCTTTTCTCCCTCACCCTCTCGCCGTCAACTGATCGACCTGTGACCGTTAGCGCGCGGTGCCGCCACTCTCGTCAGGTCTCTCATACGTCGTCGGAACCATCTCACGACACCATGTACCCGACGGCGCGTAGCGGAAGGAAACGGCAGGATGACCCCGGAGCAAGCCCCTCTTGGGTCGGGAAGTGTGCCCGGAGCCGGCTCACGCCCGGCCTTCCTTTCCGACGGGATGGGGACGATCGCTCTTCGCCCGGTCGTTCTGCCAGACATCGGGACCCCAGGTCCCGCCGCTACCTCGAGCTTGCCTTCCGGCACGATGCCTCCTGGTCGTCCACGACCGTTCTAGGAGTCATCAGCCCTTATGGCACCCGGCGAACTCCATCGCCACTCGTATCCTACGGCGGACCTTGCTCCACTCGCGCGGCCGTCGAGACTGCCTAGTGGTCGACCGGGAGGCGCAGGTCCGGGTGGCGCGGCAAGGAACGGATCATCTCTTCTGTGAACCAGCCGGTCGCGTCCGTCTCCTGTCCGCAGTAGGCGGTGAACTCCTCTTCGACGTCGGCACAGAAGAGGTGGAAGATCCAGCCGCCGCCGCAGTCCTGCACGTCGACAGAGGTCACCCGGTACTCGGGCAGCGTGCCGATCTCCTCCAGGGTCTCCCTTCGGGCCGTCTCTTCGGCGGACTCGGACGCCCGGGTCGCCCCGCCGGGGACTCCCCAGCTGCCGCCGTTGTCGACCGAACGTGAGCGCTGCGCCAGAAGGTACTCGGCGACGCCGCCCTCCCCGGCATGGTACCGAAAGAGGAACCCCGCTCCGCCGAGCACGCCCCAGTGAACATGTCCGGCCCTGCAGATGGTCCAACGCTCTGCCCGCGGCGGCACAGACTCGGTCCCCTCGTGAGAAGTGTCCATCTGCGTCAGGTCAGGGAACGACCGAGGCCATAGGGGAGATGCTCGGCGTCTTCGATCTCGATCAACCTGTTGTACTTGGCGACCCGTTCGCCGCGAGCGGGAGCGCCGCTCTTCATGTGGCCGCACCCGGTCCCGACGGCGAGGTCGGCGATGAAGGTGTCTTCGGTCTCGCCTGAGCGGTGCGAGACGAACTGGGCGTATCCCGCCTCGTGACAGATCCGCATGGCTTCCAGGGTCTCGGTCACGGTGCCGATCTGGTTTACCTTGATGAGGGAGGCGTTGGCCACCTTGCAGGAGATCGCGTGGCTTATGATCGCCGGGTTGGTGCAGAATATGTCGTCGCCCACGAGCTCGACCCGGTCACCGAGGCGGGCCGTGAGCCGCTCCCAACCGTCCCAGTCCGACTCGGCCAGCCCGTCCTCGAGCAACCAGACCGGGAAGCTCTCGACGATCTCCTCATATCGGTTGATCATCTCGTCGGCCGAGAGCGTCTCGCCGGCGACGTCGTAGGAGCCCTCTCGGTAGAACTCGCTCGATGCCGCGTCGATGGCGATAGCCACGCCGTCGGGCCCGGGGCGGTACCCGGCCAGGGTGATCGCCTCCACGAGCAACCTCAACACCTCCTCCGGCCTGGCGATCTCTGGCGCGAAGCCGCCCTCGTCCCCGAGCCCGACTGACAGGTTCCGCCCGAGGAGCAGCTTTCGCAGGGCCGCGTAGACCTCGGAACCGGCCCGCGCCGCATCGGCCACGCTTGGGGCGCCGAGCGGTGCGAGCATGAACTCCTGAAACTCCAGTTGGTTGGAGGCGTGCCTTCCCCCGTTGATCAAGTTGAAGTGAGGGGCGGGGAGACGGGGTGCACTAAGCGAGCCGGCGAAGCTCCGCCAGAGCGCGATCCCGGCCGTGGCGGCGAAGGCCCGGGCAGCGGCCATCGAGACGCCGACGATGGCGTTGGCACCAAGCCGTGACTTGTTCTCGGTACCGTCGAGAGAGATCAATGCCTCGTCCAGCGCGGCCAGGTCGTCGAATGATCGCCCGGCCAGGGCGTCGAGGATCTCGTCGTTGACCGCGCCGGCGGCGCCGAGAACGCCTTGCCCGGAATAGCGTTTAGGGTCGCCGTCACGGCGTTCGACCGCCTCGCGCGATCCGGTGGAAGCGCCCGCCGGCACGCCGGCCCGTACGCTGAGGCCGCCCTCCGTTTCCAGGGTTACCACGAGGGTGGGTCGCGCCCGGGAATCGAGGATCTCGACGGCGTGCAGCTCACGTACGGTGATGCTCACGGCAGCTTGTGTCCGATCCAGTTGACCTCAGGATCGAGCAGCCTCATGATCCGGCTGCACGGCCAGCTCTCTTCCCGCCGTTCTGCCTCGTCGAAGTCTTCCTCCAGGCTCGGTGCCCGGTCGACGGGCTCGGTCCAGCGGGGGCATCTTGCGAAGAGCGGGCACTCGCTCTCGGGAGGGGAGCCCCGAGGGGCGCAGAGCGGCTCGCGACCGGAGCGTAAGCGCAGCAGCGCCCGCCAGAGCAGCAAGACCTCGTCCTGATCGAGGTGGCCACCCGCAGTCCTACGTTGCCGAGAGCGCTCGAGGGGACTAGCCATTTGACCTGAAGGCAGACTTGACAGGTCGAGGTAGGCAGACGGAAGGCGCCATAGCGTTGCCGGTATCACCGCTCCTTTCGACAGCCAGGAGCCATCAGGCCGCTTCAGCCGGTGCTACCGGCGAGCCCCATCGCCGCCGCCATCGTAGCCCGCGGGTGTACGTTTTGCGTGGCGATGGAGTTCGCCGCGGCGCCGGAAGGCTGATGACTCCTGGTCGAGCTCGGTAGTTCCTACGACCAGGAGGTGCGGCAGTCGAGCATCGTTCGTCGCTCCGGCTGACGGCTACTCGTGTCGGCTTCATCGGGACCCGGGAGGAGCTGAGTCCTACGCAGCTCGCCCGGATTCGGGCGCTGCTCGTAGGCTTTGCTGCAACCGCGCTCCATCACGGTGGTCGAGTGGGCTCCGACGTCCAGGTGCACGCTCTCGCCGACGACCTGGGTCTTTGGCGCTTCGTCCATCCCGACGACGAGGTTGCCTACCAGGCTGACTTCCGGTCCGACGCTATCTACCCGACTGCTTCCTACGCCGACAGCCGGGTCCAGATCATCTACGAGACAGGGGCGATCATCGCCGTCCCAGCCGCATGCGAGCGGCCCGAGGACGGGGCGACCTGGACGATCGTTCATCGCGCGGTCGCTGCCGGAAAGCCGATCGTGGTCGTGGGAAAGGATGGCGAGGTCCTGCACGCAAGTCCTGTCGTCTTCGGGTCGAGGACGCTCGGTACCACCCCGTGGTGACGGACGTCGTGACCGACGTCGTCCTCGTCGAAGACGCCGGTCTCCCGAGGTTGGAGCGCCGGTCGCCAGAGATGGGGTCGTCACCAAGGTGCTTACGGTAAGCTGGATCACAGCCGGTGATGGATACCCACCGGGGCTGAGGGATCGGCCACAAGCGCCACGTCGGCTGATGGATCCTGCTTGTTCGGGATGAGGCCGGAACATGCGGCGAACTGAGCTCGAGTCCATCCGACGAGGCTCGACTTTTGCTTCTGCGGCCAAGGTGACGTTCGGCCTGGCCCTCGTGCTCCTGGCGGGCGGCGTCGCGCTTGTCGCATGCGAACGCTCGCCCTACGGGCGAGGAGCCGGAGTCTTGCTTCTCATATGGGCCTTCGGGGCGCTGCCGGCCGCTTGGCGCTTGCGCCGCGGCCCGTGAGCGGCTGCCGCCATGGCAGAGCATCCCCTGTCGAAGGGAGGGACCGTGTCTAGCTTCCATCGCATCCTTGTCGGCTGGGATGGGTCGAGAGACGCCCAGCAGGCACTTTGGACTGCAACTGACCTCGCGGAGGGGATCGGGGCAGAGGTCGTCGTGCTGGCGGCTCTCAAGCGGCGTTCACCGGCCGGCGCAGTCCGGCAGGCAGACGAGGAGATGATGGTGCGGCGCCTCCACGTCGTGGCTGACATCGAAGCACGGACGGCGCGTGGGAGTCTGCGCCCGAAGGTCCATCTTCGCTCCGAGGTGGTGGAGTCAGATGACCCTGCCCTCACCTTGCGCGACCACGTCAAGAAGAGAGGATTCGACCTCGTGGTGGTGGGACGGCATGGACGCGAGGATGAGAGTCCTCTTCACGCAGATGGGGTCATCGAGGAGATGTTGCTCCACAGCCCCTGCCCTGTGCTCGTCGTCGGCGGATGCTCGGGTTGATGGGCGGGCGTCCCAGTTGCCGTCGCAAGAGCCTCCGCTCGTGCTTGGCAGCCTTGCCGATGGCGTACCTGTTGCGACGGTCCTTATCAGGAGACAGGAGGCAGTGAATGCCAGATGACCGACGACTCGCGCCACCTTCCGGGGCAGGGGAGGGGTTCCTCGGGATGGCCGAGGACGAAGATCTCCGACGATCGGCGCTCGAGGATGTTGATCCAGTCCTCTTACGCTGCTCGATGGTGGTCGTGCGTGACGACTCGGTCCTTCTCTGCCGGAGGACGCACGCCGGTGATACGTGGGTGCTTCCCGGCGGTTCACCCCGCCGGGGCGAGGGTACGGCTTCCGCGGCGACCCGCGAGACGGTGGAGGAGACTGGTATAACGGCGACGGCTGAGAGCGTCCTGTTCGTCCTCGAGACGACGAGCTGGGACAAGGACCACCATCTCATCGAGATCGTCTTCCTCGGGGTCGAGAAGGACCGTAGAAGCTCGCCCACCCAGTTGGAAGAGGGCCTCGTTCCATCCTTCGTGCCCATTCGCGAGCTGGCGCGCATCCCTCTTCGCCCCCCGATCGGCGGGTACGTGAAGGGCTACGCGCTCCGGCGGCAGGCGACGGGCGACCCACGGGTGTCGACTGCGGCGTATCTCGGCAACGTGTGGCGCCCCGAGGACGCGGCGGAACCGGGGGGCTGACCCTCGGGTGGTCGAGCGAGGTCGTTCTCATGCTCGTCGTGATCGGCGACGCCGTGACGCTTGACGATATGTTTGCGCCATGACTGACACGATGAGAGCAGGAACAGTCCACATCAAGGGTCACGGCGGCGACGAGATAGAGGCGTACCTGGCCGAACCCGTCGGAGAGGACGGCCCGTACGGTGGCGTGGTCGTCATCCATCACATGCCTGGCTACGACAGGGAGACGAAGGAGATAGCCCGCCGTTTCGCCGACCGTCGCTATCTCGCCATCGTCCCGAACCTCTACTGGCGCGAGGCGCCCGGGGCGAGCCCTGACGACGCCGCTGCGACGGTGCGTGCTGCCGGTGGGGTCCCCGACGAGCGCCTTGTCGGCGACGTCGACGGAGCCGCCAGCCATCTGCGCTCGCACAGCTCCTCCAACGGCAGGGTGGCAACCATCGGCTACTGCTCGGGAGGGCGCCAGTCGTTCCTGGCGGCGTGCTCTCTCAACCTGGACGCTGCCGTTGACTGCTACGGTGCCTTCGTGGTGGCTACGCCGCCGGAAGGCATGCCGCTCAAGGTCGGCCCGGTGGCTCATCTCGCAAAGGGACTCTCGTGCCCCCTCCTCGGGCTCTTCGGGGCCGACGACAGCTTCCCGGCGCCGGCCGAGACGAAGGAGCTCGAGACGATACTGACCGACGCCGGCAAGGAGTACGAGTTCCATACCTACGACGGCGCCGGTCACGCCTTCTTCAGCGTGGACAGGCCGGCCTACCGGCCCGAGGCGGCTATGGACGGCTGGGAGAAGATCTGGGACTTCTTCGGGCGCCACCTGGCAAGCGCTCGCTCGTAGCCGTGTGTACGTATCACACGATCAAGGTCCCTGTGAGCGGGAGCGGTAAGGGCGCAGAGGGCTGGTTCCCCCTCTCCGACGCCACCGTCTACTTCGACCATCCCGTGCACGCCCCGGCCGAGCACACCCTGAACATCGACTTCCTCAACACCGGACGGGGGCCGTCGGCGAGGGTGGCCGTCGAGCTCGACGCCGCCTCTGCCCGTGGCCTCGCCGAGGCGATCCTGAGCACTCTCGAGAGGACACCGAGCGAGCTCATGTGATCCACGGCCGAGCGATCTGGCACGATTGTGGTGGTGAGCATGCTCCCGGGGGATCAGCGGCGGCGCACCACCAAGCCGATCGACGCCGACAGGTCCCGTGCTGTGCACTTCCTGAAGGAGATGGCGGCGGAGGGGAAGCTGAGCTCGCGTGAGCTCGACGAGAAGATCGAGCTCGCCTGGCGGGCGAGGTCGCTTGCCGAGCTGGATGCCGTCACCTCCGGGTTCAGCGGTACGGCACATGCACGAAGCGAGGTGGCGCTCGCCCATGAGCTGAAGGCGGCCTCGGTGCCCCGCCGCCAGCGGTCATACCTCGAGAAGACCCTCTGGTACACGGGGGGCTGGCTCGTGTTGTGGATCGTCGTCTGGGCGGTCACCGGTGCCGGCACCGTGTGGCTCTGGTTGATCCTCGTCACCTCGGCGGTCGGGCTCGCCCTCCGGTTGGCGAGGGGCGAGCGCGGGCGCCGGCGCCAGAGGGCGGGGCTGTCAGGTCGCCGGCGCCCCCACGCCTCATCGCGTGATGGTCAGAGCACCTGGTGAAGAGGCGATGGTGTCGAGGACGAGCTCGACCCAGGTCCTCCCCGGGGAGAGAGTGACGGCTTTGCCCGCCGAGTCGGTGAAGGTGGTGGGTGAGTCGAGAGTGGCGCGGTGCCAGGTCACGGCGATCGACTTGCCGCCGCGGAGGACGTAGCCGCGGCCAGAGCCGACGGTCTGGCTCTCGACGTCCCCGGTCGAGCCCGGGCTCTCCGGGTAGGGCCCGTAGCTGTAATGGACGATCTGGACGACGATGTTGGTCGTGGTCACCGGCTTGCCGGTAAGGGCGTCGACGTCGGTCTCGCCCGAGTACGTGTGCATCCAGTCGCGGGCCGAGGCGTCCCACTTCCAGAGGACGTCGGTGCCAGCCGAGAAGTTGATGGCGAGCGCCGCCGCCGGCGTTGCGGATGAAGGGAGCGGCCCGCCGTAGCGGAAGACCGCCGGGGGCGGTGTGCGGTCCGAAGGGTAGAGCGCCCAGAGGGCCGACGTGCTCGTGTAGAGGTTGTCGGGCGGGACCCGGCTCGAGATACGCGTACCGGCGTCGTAGGCGTTGCCGAGGAGGTCCGCAGGCTTCAGCCAGCTGAGCGACTCGACCGTGTCGACGTCCGGGTTGATGCCCCCGGCGAAGGTGAGGATCGGTTTGCCGAAAGCCTGGAGGATGTGCCAGTCCACCCAGCGGACGGACCGCACGGGACCGACGCTCGTGGCCTCCTGGCACTGGTAGACGGCCACGTAACGCATGATGAAACCCTCGGCCGGAGTGTCGTAGACGATGTCGGCCTCGTTCAGACCGCTCTGTGGCCGGGCGCCGTCCGGCTCGTTCCCGATCTTGATGGCAAGGGCGGGGCGATCTGGCACCTTTCCTCCGGGAGCTGGCTCGTCCGTCAGCGGGCACCGTGCCGGCCCCGGGCGCCCAGCGCTCGAGGGGCCCGTGGCGCGGCTGATCGCTCCGTCCGCCAGGTAGACGATCCCGCCGACCACGAGAACAAGGAGCACGACTGCGAGGAGGACCCGAAGAGCACGGGGTCTTGCACGGATGAGGCGCCGGTGGCGCCGGTTGTCAGACACGACGGATCAGGGTACTGAGTCGAAGGCTGCGAGAGGTGTATGGTCGCACGAGGACCAGGTAGGGTCGGTCGGATGCGGCCCGCCGCCTCCTCCGCCGTGGTCGTCGAGAACCTGGTGAAGCGCTATGGGGGCGTTGCCGCCGTAGCCGGTGCGAGCTTCGAGGTGGACGCTGGCGAGGTCTTCGCCCTCCTCGGGCCGAACGGGGCGGGAAAGACGACGACGCTCGAGATCTTGGAGGGCTTCCGGCGGGCTGACGGCGGCCGGGCGAGGGTGCTCGGCTACGACCCGGCGAACCGCTCGACTGCACGCGAGCTTCGTGAGCGGATCGGCGTCGTCCTGCAGGAGCTCGCCGTCGAGCCGTACCTCACGGTTCGCCAGGTGCTCTCCCGCAACGCCTCCTACTACCCGAACCCCCGGGGCGTGGACGATGTCCTCGACATCATCGGACTGGCGGAGAAGGCCGACTCAAGGGTGAAGACCCTCTCTGGCGGGCAGATGCGGCGCCTCGATCTCGGTCTCGGGATAGTCGGCAACCCCGAGCTGCTCTTCCTCGACGAACCGACTACCGGTTTCGACCCCTCCGCCCGTCGCGACGCATGGGAGGTGGTCCGGGCGCTCAGTGGCGGCGGGTCGACGGTCATCCTCACGACCCACTACATGGACGAGGCAGAGGCGCTGGCGGGTCGGGTGGCCGTGATCGCCAACGGCCGCATCGTCGCCGAGGGTGCCCCGCGCTCTCTCGGCGGGCGAGAGGTGGGGGAGGCGACGATCCGGTTCCGCCTACCGGGAGAGGGCTCGCCCGCGGGCGGGGCGGGCTCCGCGGGCGGGGCGGGCTCGGCAGCCCGAGTGACGTTGCCGGCGGGACTGGAAGCCGGTGCCGGCAGGCTGGACGACGGCACCGTCGAGATACGTACGGCGGACGCCGTCTCGGTCCTGAGGAGCCTCACGAACTGGGCCCACGACGAGGGCGTGGAGCTTCACGGCCTCACCGTCGAACGGATGACGCTCGAAGACATCTACCTGCGCCTCACAGGCTACGGGAGCGACGGGAAGATGGAGGGGGAGGCATGAACCGGGTGCGCAAGGGGGATGCCGGCCTCGTGGCGCGCCAGCTCTACTACGAGCAGCTCCTCTTCTGGAAGAACCCGTTTCGCGCCGTGTTCACGATCGGTTTCTCCGTCATCTTTCTCCTCCTCCTCGCCGGGTCGGTGGGCAACTCGCGCAGCTCGTTGCTCGGAGGCCTCCGGGAGGTGCAGTACTACGTCCCGGGTTTCGCCGCCTACGGCGTCATGTCGGCGTGCTTCAACACGCTCGCGATCTCGCTCGTCGTCCGGCGAGAGACGGGGGTGCTGAAACGTCTCAGGCTCTCACCCCTTCCCACGTGGGTGATGGTGGCCTCGACGTTTCTCAGCTCGCTCGTCGTCTCGTTGCTCGAGGTGATCGTGCTCCTTCTCGTAGGGAGGCTCGCCTTCTCGGTGACGCTCCCGGCGAACTTCCTCGCTTTCGTCGTGGCCATCGTCGTAGGGGCTGTCTGCTTCACCGCCATGGGCATCGCCGCCAGCACGGTGATCCCCAACGAGGAGGCGGCCGGCCCCATCGTGAGCATCGTCTTCTTCGTGCTCCTCTTCCTGTCCGGGCTCTGGTACGCGCTGACCCCGAGCTCGGTGCTCGCCAAGGTGGCCGGTTACTTTCCGGTCCGCCCGATGATCCTGGCGACCTTTGCCCCCTTCGATCGCCTACCGGGTACGTCACCGTGGGCCTGGCACGACATAGCCGTGATGGCGATATGGGGAGCGGCAGGCGTGGTCGTGTCCGTGCGGCGTTTCGCCTGGGAGCCTCACCGGAGCGGCTGAGGGCCGGGAGCAATCAAGGCTGGATTGGTAGTCTCTGCACAGTGATATCGGAGGCAGATCGGGTCGCAGAGCTTTCCAAGCCGCCGCCGCAGATGCCTCGCAAAGCCATCGCATGGACTGCGGCAGGCCTCACCGTGCTCGTCCTTGCCGGCCTCGTCTTCAGCAATGCCGGGCAGGGCTCTACCGCCCCGAAATCGGACAAGACCATCCCGAGCTCCTCGAGCCAGCTCGGCCCCATACCCGCCTCACTGGGAGCTCTGATGGGCCTAGAGACGACGCCGCCCGAGAAGGCACCGGGATTCTCGCTTCTCGCCTCGCGAAGCGGGAGGGCAACTCTTTCCCAGTATCGGGGCAAGGTCGTGGTCCTCACCTTCTTCGACTCTCGTTGTGACGACATCTGCACCGTGCTCGAGCACGAGATGGAACTCGCCGACAAGTACTTGGCGGCGCGACACGACGCCGGCAGGGTCGAGCTCCTCACGATCAACAGCGACCCCGTGGCCACCTCGCTCGCTTCTGCCCGGCCGGCAGTCATGGGCCCGCTCGCGACCACGGTCAACTGGCAGTTCCTCACCTCTTCTCTGAAGAGGCTGAACGCCCTTTGGGTCGCTTATGACGTCACCATAGAGGTGGAACGTTCCGAGGGCGTCATCTCGCACAATGACGTCATGTACTTCATCGACCGGTCGGGTCAGCTGAGGGCGCAGGCCACGCCGGTCGCCAACCAGGTTGGGAAGAAGCTCTTCACCTTGCCTGCCAAGACGGAGGCAAGCTTTGCTCGAGGCGTCGCAGACGAGGTCGAGTCCCTTCTCGGCAGGTCCTGATGGGCAGCCGTCCGGGTGACGTGACAGGGAACGGCGCCGGCGGGCGAGACGGTTCTGGCGGCCGAGACAGCGCCGGCGGCGAGCCTGGGAGCGACCATCGTCCGTCGCCCCTGAGAACCTTCGACGAGGCTCTGGCAGGGGGGAGCGCGCGCTCGGCTGGCAGCTCGGGGGTGCAGTGGTGGAAACGGCGCTCGGTCTTCGTGAGCCTGATGGTTGCGGCGGTGGTCGCGGCAACGGTGCTGACCGACCTGCCGCAGCACGCCTCCCTCGCCCTGCAGGCGAGCGACGACGTCTCGACCATGAAGACGGTAAACGGGTACCTGAACTCGTGCTCGTACGCCGTGAAGCAGACGTTCACGATCTACCGCGACGAGCGGGCCCACAGCTTGTCGCCGTCGGATCGCGGCGAGGTGCCCGGCCTGCTTAGTGGCGACGAAGCGGCTTGCACGTTCACCAACGACGACATCTACGAACTCTCCAGCGTCGAAGTGCCCGGCACGAAGGCCGAAAGGGACCTGCAGCGGCTCGTGAGCGTGGTGACGACATGGGCGACCTCAGACGCGGCGGCCGCCATCGGGGCGATCGAGACGCTCTCGAGCAGCCCGTCGAACGCCAAGGCTCGCGGCCGTCTCTCGAAGGCGGAGAAGAACATGACCTCTGACCGAAAGAGGGCGGTCACCGACCTGCGCGAGGCGGAGTCGATCCTCGACGCCAAGCTTCCCGCCGTCAACATCCCCACGGTCACAGCCTGCCTGGCCGATCGGGCCAGTTGCGCCACGTGACGTTCCCCGTCGGCCTCGCTTGCCTGGCTTCGCTTCGCAGCCAGGCGAAGAAGTTGGCGAAGATCACCGGAACGTAGGCACATGCCGGGACGAACCAGAGCACGCCGGCCGTGAACTGCAGGTCGGCCGGCGTGCTGAGGGCGCTGTGGGCGGCGTGAGCGTATGCCGGGTAGCTGTCTGAGCTGGCGAGCCCGACGACGTAGCCGAGGATCCAGAGCATCCACATGGCGGCGGCGGCGGCGGGGATGCGGTAGCGGTGGGGGAGCCGGGGGGCCATCGGGGGCGAGTCCACCAGCTGGAGCCAGATGGCGGTGCCGGCCGGCACCACCGTCACGACCTCGGCGGCGAGAAGACCACGGTGGCGAGCGAGGGCGTCCACGAGGAAAGGTGCTCGCCAGAGGCCGAGGACGGCGAGAATGGGGGCGAGCCAGATGAGAGTCTTCAGGATCGTCGGATCGCTCCTGCGCAGGCGCAGGAGGTCGAGACGCTCGAAGGCTGAGGCAAGGCCGAGCGCCTGCCACGGGGCGCCGAGAGCGACGAGGGCCGGCACGCAGACGGCGAGCAGCGAGTACTGCACCGTCTCGAGGACGACATAGTGCGTGGCTGCCCCAGCAAGTGGTGGGACGAGAGCGACTACGAGGGCGGCGAGAGCGGCCACCACCAGCCAGTCCCGCCAGCGCTGCCGGATGGAGGTCCTGCCGAGCATCACGTCTCTGCCGACGGTAGAGCCTTCCCGGTCATCGCCGAGCCTGTCTGGGCCGGGCCTTTCGGGGCCGGGCCTTTCGGGGCCGTCGCCGGCCCGATCTTTCACCAGCCAGGTCGGCGCATGAAGAACGCGATCAGGCAGACGACGATGAAGGTGCCGAGTGGGATCGCCAGCGTCAGCACCTGCGTCCCAAGATAAGAGGAGGTCGCGAGCACGTAGGCCTTCCTAGATCACGTAGAAGATAACCCAGAAGAAGATCTCTACCACGGCGATGAAGCACCACATGGCGGTGCACCCCTCGGCGTTGGCCCGGAAGAGCCTGGCCGAGGGGAGGGGCGCCTCTGCTGCTCCGCCCTCCTCGGCGAAGGCCCTGCGGAGCCGGATGAGCCGGGCGAGCAGCGTCTCGGACCAGTAGGCCATGAGGAAGAGAGTGACGATGTTGACCCCCGCCCATCCGACGAAGCAGGAGGCGTAACCGTTGGCGCCGGGAAAGAAGGGGAGCTGCGTGAGCTGCCAGATCTGCAGCCCGAGAGCACCGAGCGCTGTGGCCACGGAGATCCAGCCGGCGACCTGGTAGTCGACCGTCCGCCCCTCTTTGAGGCGCCGCAGCGCCAACACGGCGAAGACGGCGGCGGTGACGCTGAAGGCCATGATGGCCGCGCCTGTCCCTGTCGGGGCGGTGATACCGCGGGGTCGCCAGAGATCGAAGCTGTCGTTGGAGCGGAGGTAGAAGTAGGCGAAAGCGACGCAGGCGTAGGCGAAGATGGCGATCCCCATCGTGAGCCTTGTCCCGGTCCAGATTGACCCCTCCGCCGCCCGCAGCTCGTAAGCGAGCTCCTCAGGGGTCTCGGTGAGACCCGAGGCGGTAACCGGTGCCTCGGTGGCGCCCGAGTCTTCTC
>JASHRK010000007.1 GCA_030037405.1 Acidimicrobiales bacterium
CCAGCCGTCGTGGCGGCCGTCCTGGCGGCTGCTGAGAAGCGCCGTGAGAGAGGAGAGACCGTTCCCGGGCGGGACCGGACCCGCATCGTCGTTGCCGGGGCGCCACCGCCGAGCCGGGTGATCGAGCGAGTCGAGACCGAGCTCGGGTGGGAGTTCATCCAGATCTACGGCCTGACCGAGACGGCCCCCTTGCTCACCGTCAACCGAGCGCCCCTCGAGTGGGACGGCTTGGAGGCGCAAGAGAGGGCGAGGCGCCTGTCCCGTGCGGGTGTGCCCGCCATCGGAGTGCGCGTCGCGCTCGACGAGGAGGGAGAGGTCCTCGCCCGCTCCAATCACGTCTTCGCCGGCTACTGGAACCAACCGGACGAATCGGCGAAGGCCCTCGCGGGCGGCTGGTTCCACACCGGCGACGGAGGGCGTCTCGAAGGGCCCTACCTCGTGATCGCGGACCGGAAGAAGGACGTCATCATCACCGGGGGCGAGAACGTCTCCTCCATCGAAGTCGAAGACGTCCTCTACGCTCATCCCGCCGTTGCCGAGGCGGCCGTGATCGGCGTGCCGGACGAGAGGTGGGGGGAGACGGTGAAGGCGCTCGTCGTCCTGCAGAGCGGTGCCGAGGCGACGGAACCGGAGTTGATCGATCACTGCCGTGGCCGCCTCGCGCACTTCAAGTGCCCTACTTCTGTCGAGCTGCGGCCCGATTTGCCGCGCACGGCCACCGGCAAGCTGCAGAAGTTCAAGCTTCGCGAGCCCTACTGGGAGGGACGCGACCGCCGTGTCAACTGACAGCAATAGCCTTGATATATAAGGTGTTTCTCGGATAGAGACAGTCGATCTGTCGACATCTCGCAGCTGGCACCCGCCATCTTGACGGCCTGAGAGGAGGCTTCTCGGCCCCGTCGTGCAGGTAACGCTTGCTTTTCTTGCGAAATTGCTCTTGTATTGCGGCAACTTCTACTCGTCCACCAGGAGGTGACGGTGAACAGAACAGAGCTCATCGCGAGAGTGAGCGGATCGGCTGGCGTCACCCGTCGGCAAGCGGAGTCCGTGATCGACAACGCGATCTACGAGATAACGTCTGCGGTACGCGAGGGCGACCTCGTGCGCATCACCGGGTTCGGGACGTTCCGGGCCCGTGACCGTGCGGCCCGCCCAGGCCGTAACCCGCGGACGGGAGCGACTGTGCGGATAAAGGCGTCGAGGGGTATCGGTTTCTCGGCCGGTGCGACCCTGCGGCGCCAACTGAACACGAGGGGCGCCCTGCCGAAGCCGGACGGCGTCACGCCGGCGGTGGCTGCCGTCAAGAAGGCGGCCCCGAAGAAGGCCGCGCCGGCGAAGAAGGCGGCACCGAAGAAGGCAGGCGTGAAGAAGGCGCCCGCCAAGAAGGCCGCTCCCGCTACGAAGGCAGCCCCTGCCAAGAAGGCGGTCGTGAAGAAGACCGCCGCCAAGAGGGCCCTGAAGAAGGCCCCGGCCAAGAAGGCCACGGTCAAGAAGGCCCCGGCCAAGAGGGCCGCGAAGAAGCGCTGAGACCTTCCAGAAGACGAGCCCCGCGCCCCCAAGGGGGGAGGGCCGGGGCTCGTTGCGCGCCGTGAGCGAGGCGTCGCCGTGCCGGCGTCGGCCGGGGATGCAAGTTGAACTAGAGCCGGTCGATGCGGGCGAAGGCCTCGCCGGTCTCCAGCCCGGCGAGGGCACCGTGAGCGGCCAGCCTCTCGTTTACGCGCCGACGGAACTCGACCACCTCTGGGTCGTCTTCGTCGACGGCGGAAGCAGTCGAGATCCCCATTGTCGAGCGCAACTGGCTCCTGTGCTCGAAAAGGGCGCGGAACTTGTGCTCGACGAAACCGGAGACGTCCTCTACGTGGTCGGGTTCGTCGGCCTCGAAGAGGAAGAGGGCCGAGGGGCGATGTGGCTCCATCCCGAGCTCGGGGAGGAAGAGCGGGTCCCGAGCGGCGACGATGCCGTCGGTCACGAGGAAGCCCGCGTTGCGGTGATCGGGATGCAGCCGGTAGCGCTTCCAGGGATCGTGGCCGAGGACGACGTCGGGGCGGATGCGGCGGATCCAGGCGGCGATCCCCGCTCGCTGGCGTAGACCTGCCTCGAGCTCGCCGTCGGGCCATCCGAGGAAGACGACGTCGCCGTCACCTCCAAGAGCCCGAGAAGCAGCCCGCTGTTCGCCCCGCCTGCGCGCCACGAGGTCGGCCGGGTCCGTCGAGGGGTCCCATGTGCCCTTCGACCCGTCGGTCAAGACGAGGTGGCGTATCTCGCACCCGGAGGCGGCCCACTTGGCGAGCGTCGCCCCGCAGCCGAACTCGATGTCGTCGGGGTGGGCCCCGACGGCGAGGGCGACCGCGGGC
Organism: Acidimicrobiales bacterium; assembly: GCA_030037405.1. GTDB lineage: Bacteria > Actinomycetota > Acidimicrobiia > Acidimicrobiales > Bog-793 > JOPF099. The sequence continues at coordinate 2,355 of JASHRK010000007.1, forward strand.
GTCTCGAGGTTCGTCCGAACTTCCATCCCGGTGAGGATAGGGACCTCAGCCGTCGATGAGGACGAGGTCGCAGGCGCGGTCCACGTCGGCGGCAAGGTGGCCGTCTTCGACCACGATGGCCGTGAGCCCAAGCCGGGCCGCCTCTTCGACGTGGCGACCGAACGAGCCTCGCCCGTACGAGAAACGAAATCCTGTGCCCGTAGGCAGGCTGATGACGTTCGTCCCGTCGCGGGCGCGGTCGGGGACGAGCGTGACGGTGCCGGGCTCGCCCACGAGGTCGAGACGGTGGGCGAGAGGAAGGTCGGCGTGGGCGATCACGACGTGAGAGAACCCGGAGGCGCCCAGCCGGTCGACGCCGGCACCGACCGCTCCCGAGAGCCCGAGGCCAGGCGTCCAGAGGACAGAGGCACCGAGGGTCTCGGCCAGCGCCGCGACGTCATGGTCGTCGCAGACTACGAAGGCAGGCACGGCCCCGGCGGCTCTGAGCACCCGCGTGGCAAGCTCGCGTGCGAGCGCGATCCTCTCAGACGGCGAGAGCACCTCCGAGAGGCGCAGCTTGGAATCGTGGAACGCCTTCACGGGAACGAGGAGCGCCCTCATGGCGTCCCGTTCAGGCGGCGAGGATGCGTCCGCAAGGATTGGCGTCGTAGCCCTCGAGCGCCTCGAGCTGGGCCGGAAGCTCGCGGCCGGCGAGGACGTCGAGCAGAGCCCGCACCTCGATGCTGGCGAGGAGGGCCCTTGGGATGTGGAGCTCGCAGATCTCCTCCTCCCACGGTATGAAGTGGAGTCCGTAGGCTATGGCGGCGGGTTCGCATACGACCGATGCCTGCACGAGACCGCCGGCGATCGCCGAAGCCGCCAAGAGGTGCCCGTTGGCGTCCGTGCCGTAACCGAGGACCTCCGAGGGGTCGATCCCGAGCCTGGCGAGCTCGGCGTCGAGCAACCTGCGGGCTTCGCCCCCGACCGGCCGGTTGGCGATCCTGAGCCCGCGCGAGACCACGTCGCTCAAGTCGTTCACGACCCCGCGGTAGTGAGGGGCGACGGCAAGGCCGGCACGCCAGCGGGCGAAGCCGACGATGTCGATGCCTGGCCGCTGTGCCGGCGTCTCGCCGACGGACCGGTGCACGGCCGCCACGTGGACGACGCCGGCCTCGAGCATCTCGAGGGCGGTGGTGCTCACCGTCGCCCACCAGGCGAGGTCGACGGGCGGGTCGTGGCGCTGGAGGGGCCCGAGAAGCAGTGCGAGGGCCGGGTCCCCGCCGGCGATGGCGAGCGTTGGGGACGGGGTGGCCAGCCGGCGGGCTTCGACGCTCTGGGAGCGACCGGCACGCCGTGACCTGGGCGAGCTCTCGCCGTCCTGATGCACGAGAGGAGCGGTCGCAAGCGCCGGTACGAAGCCTGTCACCATCGTGTGATCCCCTACGAGCGGGAAGGCGACCGTGTCGCCGGCGACGTCGGCGAGCAGCATGCGGCTCCGCCCTTCGATCTCGACGTCGGCCGCAGGCGCAACGGCGAGGCGGCTGCGCACGGGGGGCGGCTCCGGCGGCGTGCCGAAGAGCTCTTCCACGCTCGAGTCGAGGACCTGAGCGAGGGCGAGCGCCACGTCGAGCGACGGCGACCAGCGACCGGACTCGATGCCCGAGATCGCCTGCCGGGTCACGCCAGCAGCCGTGGCCAGGTCACCTTGAGAGAGCCCGCGTGCCAGACGCGTAAGCCTGAGGCGGTCGTCAGCGTGCTTCTTCGTCTCGGTCACAGTCACCACCTGCTTTCCTCTAGCGAGTATGGCTCACCCTGGCTTGCCATGCCCGGCGCGGTGCAAGGACAAACTCAGTTGTCGGCACACTGCAATTGTCACTTTACAGACGATACCGGAACGTCTGGTCGTCAGACCGGCCTTGCGTGGAGGCCCCGACGCGACAAGTGGTGCTTGAGCATGCTTCGGGTGGCTACTTTTCAGGCGTGGCGACAGCGCGACCTTCGCTTCGGGTCGAAGGGAGATGCCTCAGAGACGGGGCCGGCGCCGTGGCCGGCATGGACGAGGTCGGCCGAGGCGCCTGGGCGGGACCGGTCACGGTCGGTATCGCCGTCGTGACCGGCGAGAGCTCGCGGCGCGTGCCCCGCGGCGTGCGGGACTCCAAGCAGCTCACCTGGGCGGAGAGGGAGGCGCTCTACGAGCCCCTGAAGCGATCGCTCGCTGCCTTCGCCGTCGGCCACGCGAGCAACGAGGAGTGCGACGAGCTCGGCATGACAGCAGCGCAACGGCTTGCCGCCAGGCGTGCTTTCGCGATGCTCGAGGTGGAGCCGGACGTGGTGCTGCTGGACGGACGTTTCGACTTCCTGAGCGACAAAGATGCCGGCGCTTCCGCATTCCCGCCAGTGCGCACCATCGTCCGGGGCGACGGCAGCGCGAAGTCGATCGCCTCGGCATCCGTCCTCGCCAAGGTGACGCGTGACCGGCTGATGGCGGCGGAGTCGGCGCACTACCCCTGGTACGGGTTCGAGCAGAACCGCGGCTACCCCACGCCGTTGCACAAGATGGCCCTCGCGACCTGGGGATGCACACCGTTTCACCGCCGCAGCTGGGTGTTCGTCGACGGGCTGTACTACCGGCCTCCCGGCCTCTCCGGCTCGGCCCTCGCCACTGCCCGGGGGGATGACGCCGCCCGCGGGGACGGCACCGTGCGCCCGGCCCCGAGGGGCCCGGAGTAACTTTGGCCTCTACGACGAGCCGGAGGTCGATGGAAAGATGTCCGAGTCGGACGCCTGGCAGGCAGTGCTGGAGAGGATCGACGACGCCGCCTCCCTCATAGGGCTCGACCCGAACGTCCACAAGATCCTGTCGAAGCCGACGCGTGTGCTCGAGGTGGCGGTGCCGATCCGCATGGACGACGGCAGGGTCGAGGTCTTCACCGGGTGGCGGGTGCACCACGACGTGAGCCGGGGGCCCGGCAAGGGCGGCATCAGGTTCCACCAGAGCGTCACGGCCGAGGAGGTCATGGCCCTTGCCGCCGAGATGACCCTCAAGTGCGCCGTCGTCGACATCCCCTTCGGCGGCGCCAAGGGAGGCGTGCGCGTCGACCCCTCCACCTTGTCGATGGGCGAGCTCGAGCGCCTCACCCGCCGCTACACGATGGACATCTCCTCCCTGCTCGGCCCGGACAGGGATGTGCCCGCCCCGGACGTCAACACCGACGCGAGGGTGATGGCCTGGGTCATGGACACGATCTCGATGTGGCGGGGAGAGTCTGTCACCGGCGTCGTCACGGGCAAGCCGCTCGCCATCGGCGGCAGCCTTGGGCACGTCGGCGCCACCAGCCAGGGAGTCCTCATCTCCTGCCGGGCGATCTTCCAGGAGCTTGGCTTGCAGATGGCGGGGGCACGCGCCGTCGTCCAGGGACACGGGAAGGTGGGCGGTCCTCTCTGCTATCTCCTCTCCTCCTCGGGAATGCGTGTCGTCGCCGTCACGGACGCCTTCGGCGGGGTCTACAACCCGGCCGGGCTCGACACGCTCGCTCTCGCCGACCACGCCGCCCGCAGCGGCAGCGTCAAGGGTTTCGAGCTTGCCGACCCCCTCGACCCGGCGAAGATCTGGGAGATCGAGTGCGAGCTCGCAGTCCCGGCCGCTCTGGACGGTGTGATCGGAGCGGTTGAGGCCGAGCGATTGGGCGCAAAAGTCGTGGTCGAGGCGGCAAACGGACCTACCCTGCCTGAGGCCGATCCGGTCCTCGACCGCCGGGGGATAGTCCTCGTGCCGGATATCCTCGCCAACGCCGGTGGCGTCACCGCCTCGTACTTCGAGTGGGCGCAGTCGAGGCAGGGCTACGCGTGGGAAGAGCCCGTCGTGGCCGAGAGGCTCCGTCGTGTCATGGAGAGCGCCTTCCAGGCGGTATGGAACAGGTCTCGTGACCTGAAGGTGACTCTTCGTCGCGGAGCGGTGGCGGTCGCGCTCGAACGGCTCGAGGAAGCGATTACGTTTCGTGGGCTGTTCCCGTGACGACGCCGTCCGGCCCGTTGCCTCCGACGTCCCACGAGGCGCCCCCCTGACAAGGATCTCCCATGCGATTCAGGCAAGTGATCGGCACCCTCGGAGGCTTGCTCGCGTCCGGCGCCGTCCTCGCCGCCTGCGCGAGCGGTCCTTCCGCCACCGGGACCACGGCGACCTCCTCGCCCGCCTCCACCGCTGTGACGACCTCGCCACCTTCGACGAGCACCCCGACGTCCTCGCCGCCATCGACCTCGACGCCGCCGACGAGCGTCACCACGACGGTGCCGAGCGAGTCGACCACGACGACGACGCTCCCTCTCTGCACGCACTCGTCACTGGTGGTCTCGAAGGGAGAGCCCCAGGTGGCATCCAGCATCGTCGACATCGGCTTCACCGTGGCGAACGAGGGGAGCAAGCCGTGCGTCCTCGACGGGTACCCGGCGATCTCGCTCGTCCCTCGCTCGGGGTCGTCCACCTCGGTGAGCGGTCACAACGGCCAGGCGAGCGTCTTCGGGATCGGTCCCGCTCCCATCACCCTCTCGCCGGGCGGGTTGGCCTCCGCCGCCTTCGTCCTCCAGTACGGCGACCAACAGACCGACGGCGACTCGTGCGCGGAGACGTCGAGCATCGACGCCACCCTGCCAGACGTGGCGGGCGCCTTCCCGGTGCCCTACGACAACTGCCTGTACCCTCCCCTGGCAGTGTCCGCCCTCATCACGAGCTCTCAGTACCAGGCGGCGCTGAAGTAGGCCCAGGCTCTGGGCTCTGGCTCGGGGCCCAGCTCTTAGGCCGTCGCCACGTCGATCAGCCGGAACGACATCACGTCGACGAGACCCTTGTCGGTGATGCGAAGCTCCGGGATGACAGAGAGGCCGAGGAAGCTGAGCTGCATGAAGGGCGCCTCGATCTCCACTCCGAGCTCGCCCGTGGCGGCTTTCGCCAACTGCTCGACCGCTTCTGCCACCTCGCGTGCCGGGCGATCGCTCATAAGACCGGCGATCGGGAGGCGCACCTCGGCAAGCACCCGGCCTCCGAGCACGGCAACCTGCCCGCCCCCTATCGCCGCCAGGCGGGCGACGGCAGCCGCCATCTCGGCCGGTCCTTCGGGCCCGATCGCTCCGACCACCATGCAGTTGTGAGCGTCGTGGGCGACGGTGGAGGCGATCGCCCCCCGTCTCAGCCCGAAGCCGCTTACGTAGCCGAGCCCGATCCTCCCCGTCGAGCGGTGGCGCTCGACGACACCGATGCGGGCTACGTCGTCGCTGGCGCCGCCGGCACCGGCGGCACCGGCGGTGCCGGCGATGTCGAGGCGAAGATGCGTCGTCGACAGGGTACGCGAGGCGACTCCGATGACGTTCACCTGCCTGCTGGCCGGAGGGGCCAGATCGAAGCGCCGAGCGTCGGGCGGGACGTCGAGATGCACCGAGCGCGTCATCCAGGCAGGCGCCGGAGTGCTCGGCACCACGTCCTCCACGAGGCGACCCTCGGAGGCGACGAGACGCCCTCGCTGCCAGACTCGGGCCGGCTCGAGGCTCGACAGGTCGTCGAAGGCGAGGACGTCCGCCTGGTAGCCGGGGGCGAGCCATCCCAGGTGGTCGAAGTGGTGGTAGTCAGCCGGGTTGGAGGTCGCGAGCACGAGGGCGTCCTCGAGGCGTACCCCGTGATGGACGGCGAGACGAACGCAGTCGTTGACATGGCCGGAGCCGAGGAGGGTGTCAGGCTCGCGGTCGTCCGTGCAAAGCGCCACTCGCTCCGTCCCGTGCTCGACAACGGTCGGGATGAGCTCTGCCAGGTTCTGGGAGGCCGATCCTTGGCGGAGGAAGATCCACATGCCCTTGCGACGTTTCTCTTCGGCTTCGGCAAGGACGGTGCACTCGTGGTCCGACTCGACGCCGGCTGCGAGGTAGGCATCGAGCTGCCGGCCCGACAGGCCCGGCGCGTGCCCGTCGACCCTCCGGTGACCGGCGGCGGCGATCTTGGCCAGTACCTCCGGATCGCCGCTGACGACGCCGGGGAAGTTCATGACCTCGGCGATGCCGATCGCCGCGGTAGGGCCTTCCGGGTCGAGCAGCTCGGCTATCTCGGCGGCGTGGATCTCGGCTCCTGGGCTCTCGAAGGGCGAGGCTGGCACGCAGCTCGAAGCACAGATGCCGAAGGTGAAAGGCAGGCGAGACGCCGCCTCCGCCAGGGCAGCCACTCCGCGGACGCCGAAGACGTTGGCGATCTCGTGCGGATCGGCGGCGACGGCGGTCGTCCCGCGGGGGAGAACCGACCGCACGAACTCGTCGACCCAGAGCTTCGTCGACTCGAGGTGCATGTGCGCATCTATGAACGCCGGCGTGAGGGCGGCGCCGGCGACGTCGACCTCCTCCCGGGCGTCGCGTTCGCCGAGCCCGGCGATGACGCCGTCGACGATGGCGACGTCGGTGTCGAGCCACTCCCGGGTGCCGGGCGTAAAGACGCGCCCGTTGCGGAGGAGGAGATCGGCCGGCTCGTCGCCCCGAGCGACGGCGAGAACCCGCGGGGTACCGCGGCGGGGTGGCATGGAGGGATTTTACTTGCGTGTCTGGCATCTGGCGGAGTCGTGCGACCTTGGCCCTCGCGTGGGCGGCGTCCCTGCGGGCAGCGCGCCCTCGCGTTGGGGGCCGGCTGTCGTGCGGGTGGCCGGCTCTCGTGTCGGAGCGCTCTGCGCCGGCCAGTGCTGGTAGAGGCTCCGCTGCCGGACATGGGAGACTGTGTCGCCGCGGACAGGGCGCTTAGCTCAGGTGGTTAGAGCAGCTCGCTTACAACGAGCAGGTCGGGAGTTCAAGTCTCTCAGCGCCCACTC
>JASHRK010000081.1 GCA_030037405.1 Acidimicrobiales bacterium
TGCGCTGTGCGTCGGCATAGGCATCGTAGGCGGTCGGCCGGAGATCGTAGCGCTCGACGGCGCGCTTGAAACGAGCCTCGAACTCCCCCGAGACGTCCGGGTAGTCACGCATCATCTGGGGACCGACGACTTCGACACCCTGCCCGGGACCAAGCGAGCCCACCGCGGCCATGCAGTCCTCGAACGAGTAGCGATACATGTAGTACTCGGCATTGAAGCTGTACAGCGTCACCCCGAGCTTCGGCTTGCCCATCAGTCGTCACTTCCCGCGAGCGTGAGCTCCCGGCTGCACCGGGCCACCTGGGTATACACGCTCGGCCGGAAGTCAGGATCTCCGTAAGGGATCCGCAAGCCCATCGTGAGATCAACGCGGTGCCGGCCAGGAGCGAGCTCGCTCTGCGTCCGCACGTGTACGTTCGCCGTGTCCAGGACAAACCAGCTCACCGTGTGGCACTTCGCGGCCTCCTCAAGGCCGTGCGTCTCGCCATACAGTGACACCGTCACACCGTCCCGGTCCGCACGTTCCCCATCGATGTCGACCTCCAGCCGTTCAAGACAGGACAGCGGCAGCGAGCGGTACCAGGGAAGCCTTATGTTCATCCGCACCCCCGGCCCGCCATCCGCCACGGAGTACAACTCCTCACCGCTGATCATCAGCTCGTCGAACAACGTCCCACCCTCCGCTCCTCTCGCTCCACAGAAATTATAGAACACTTAAGACGGTTACGATGGAACTTTCGCTCACCAAATTCATATATGCGCCGCCGCCGTGCTGTCGGCTGGTCGATCGTCACCGCGACGGCGCGGCGGGAAGACGACGGTGGCGGACCAGGCTCACGAACATCGGCCTGGCGCCGGTACGCGCCCGGCTCGCCGGGGAGACACTCGGCCAGGCGCGTCATCGGCCGAGGCCGACGATCTCGCTGCGGAGGTGCTCCAACAGACGGGCGACCTGTGCTTGAGCCGCGAGTACAAGCTCCACCGTGGCTGCCCACGACATCTGGGTCATTCGTGAGCAGCCTGAATGCGCTCGCCCTCCAGCCGCCGGGACCGGAGCGACAGGGGCCGCCGACGTCAGGCGGCCGTGGCGTCGTCGGCGATCTCGGGGTGGCCCGCCGGCGAGCCGTCGCCGATCCACTGCGGCAGGTGCTGGCGAGAGAACAGCTCGTCGATAGCCGCCAGCGCGGCACCGTACAGACCGGCCTTGTCGCCGAGGGCCGACCGTGCGATCCGAAGGTCGCGCGTCGCGAGCGGCAGCGAGCGGCTGTAGACGGTCTGGCGGATCGAGGCGAGGAGGAGGTCCCCCACGTTAGCGACGCCGCCCCCAATGATGATGAGCGAAGGGTTGTAGAAATTGACGAGCGTCGCCAGCATTCCGCCGATGTACCTGCCCGTGCGGCCGAACGCCTCGACGGCGAACCGGTCACCGTGTGCCGCCGCCTCGGCCAGGTCGAGGGCGGAGAGCTCGTCGACACCGTTCTCGGCCATGCGGTTCGCAAGGAACTCGCTGCTCCCGTCCTTTGCGGCGTCGGTCGCCAGCCTGCCGAGCGCCGCCCCGCCCGCCACCGCTTCGAGACAGCCGAAGTTGCCGCACCGGCAGACCACCGCGGCGTCGTCCACTACCGAGACATGACCCACGTCGCCGGCGGCTCCCTGCGCCCCGCGGTGCAGACGGCCCGCCGAGAGGAGTCCCGCACCGACGCCCGTGCCGATCTTGATGAAGACGGCGTCCCGCTCGTCCTTGGCGAGACCGACGCGCCGCTCGCCGAGCGCCATGAGATTGACCTCGTTGTCCACCCACGTCGGCGCCTCGTACCGCTCGGCGAACCGTCGGCGCACGGGATAACCGTCCCAGCCCGGCATGATCGGCGGCGCGATCGGGATTCCGCTCGAGTAGCTCACCGGACCCGGCAGGCCGACACCTACTCCCCATACTTGGCGCTCCCTGCGCGACCTGCAGGACAGCAGGCCGTCGATGAGCGTCTCCACTCGGCCGAGCACGGCTTCGGGACCGGCAGAAACGTCGGCCGACTCCTCGACCGAGTCGAGCAGCTCACCGGAGAGGTCTGAGATGCCCACCGCCATGCTCGTGGCGCCGAGCTCGACGGCCACGACGTTGCCGGCTTCCGCACGAAACCTCAGCACTCTGGCCGGGCGGCCGCCGGTGGACAGTGCGTAGGAGTCCTCCGCGAGCAGCCTCGAACTGAGCAACTGCGCGACCCGTTGCGTCACGACGGTCCGGCCGAGACCGAGCCGATGGCCGAGCTCCGGCCGGGTACGCGCCCCGCCGGATCGTACCGTGTCGAGCACGGCTACCAGCGAGTCGAGCGCCTCCTCGGGAGGCGAGGAAAAGCTCATTTCATCGCCTGCCCTCCCTCATGGCGCATGGTGAATGAAACGGTGTCCGGAAGATCCGCGCCAGTGAACGCCATGATATTGGGGATGCCGGCAGCTCTGCGGCGACGTCCGGGGCCATAAGCGAAAGAAGGCGCGCGGCTACAGCGTCACCGCGGCGTTCGTCTCGGCGGAGCGGTAGACAGCCTCGAGCACTTCGCTCACCCTGCACGTCTGCTCGGGCAGGACGAGGAGATCACGGTCGAGCTGGATGGCGTCGGCACGCTACGCCGCCGGACGGCGGCCGCCCGGCCCAGGTAGATGTCTCCGAGCAGTCCTTCGTCGACGGCACGCCGGACAAACGCATCGTCGTTGCCGAAGCGGTGCTGGAAGCCGGCGGTGAGCTTCCTCGCGTTGCGCCGGGCCGTCTCGACCATCGCACGAGTCTCCTCGCCGCTGATCGCCATCGGCTTCTCGCACATGACATGCTTACCCGCTTCCAGCGCAGCGCAGGTGATCTCCCGGTGGCTGTTGTTGGGCGTGCACACGTGCACGACATCGACGGCCGGGTCGTCCGCGACCTTCCGGTGGTCCGCCGTTGTATG
>JASHRK010000082.1 GCA_030037405.1 Acidimicrobiales bacterium
GTGCCGGGCACCATGGCTGCCGTCCTCGGACTCGACGACGACGCCGTCGAGTCCGCCTGCCTGCGGGCAGAGGGCGACGTCTGGGTGGCGAACTACAACTCTCCCGGCCAGGCCGTGATCGCCGGCGCCGACGACGCCGTCGCCGCTGCCGGACGCATCGCGAGGGAGCTCGGGGCGAAGCGGGTGATGCGTCTCCCCGTCGGGGGTGCCTTTCACACGCCCCTCATGGCGCCTGCTCGCGATCGTCTGCGAAAGGAGCTCTCCGGCGTGAGCTTCCACGACCCAGAGCCCGTGGTGATCGCCAACGTGGACGCCAGACCGCACGCAGGGGCCGCCGACTGGGCCGGTCTCCTCTCGGCTCAGCTCTGCAGCCCCGTGCGATGGCACCAGACGATGGAGCAGCTGGTCTCGATGGGCGCCCAGACCTTCGCCGAGCTCGGTGCCGGCGGCGTCCTCACGGGGCTTGCCCGGCGACTGCTGCCGACGGCGGAGACGATCGCCATCTCGGTCGCCACCCCCGAAGACCTCCAGCACCTCGTCGAGATCGTCTCCGGGCAGAGCGAGGCGATGCACGCCGCAATCGACCAGCGCGCCGGGGAGCGCTATCACATGGCCGAGCGCCTCATCCTCTCCCCCGCTGCCGGCCTCTTCGAGCCCGACGACACCCTCGTTTCGCTCGCGCCCGGGCCGTCCGGCGACCGGGAGCCGATCGCCATCGAGGTCGGAAGCCTCGTCGGTCACGTCGGCTCGACGGAGATCCGTTCCGCCTTCGCCGGCACCGTCGAGGGCATACTCGTGCTGCGGGGCGAACGCGTCACGGCTGGCCAGCCGGTGGCGTGGCTACGCGCTTTCGAGGAAGGAGCCCAATGAGCGGTTCGTCAATCACAGGTTGGGGCTCGGCTCTGCCCGAGAAGGTCGTGACGAACGCCGACTTCGAGTCCAGGCTGGACACGAGCGACTCCTGGATCGTCGAGCGCACGGGGATCCGCGAGCGCCGTTTCGGCGGGACCACCTCCGGCCTCGCCGTCGACGCCGGCGCGGCCGCCATCGAGCGGGCAGGGCTCGAGCCCTCCGCGATCGACCTTCTCGTGCTCTCGACCACGACGCCCGACATGACCGTTCCCGCCACCTCTTCCACGGTCCATGCCCAGCTCGGCTGCTCGGGAGCGGCCTTCGACCTGAACGCCGCCTGTGCTGGCTACGTCTACGCCGTCGTGGCGGCAGACGCCATGCTCTCTGCCGGCATCGGCTTCACGAAGGCGCTCGTCATCGGCTCGGACACGCTGTCGGCCATCACCGACATGGAGGACCGCGGGACGGCTGTGCTCTTCGCCGACGGCGCCGGCGCCGTCGTCCTCGAGCATCGCGAGGAAGCTTCGCCGCTCGTCCTCGCGAGCGACCTCGGCCTCGACGGCTCCCTCCTCTCCATCCTCTATGCCGAGCACGGCGGGTACATGAAGATGGAGGGCCGGGAGGTCTTCCGCCGTGCGGTCCGTGCCTGCGTGGACTCCGCCTTCAAGGTCCTCCGGCAGGCAGGCCTCACGGTCGAGGAGATAGCCCTCTTCGTGCCCCACCAGGCCAACCTGCGAATCGTCGAGGCGGTGGCTCAACGCCTCTCCATCCCCCCCGAGCGCTGGGCGATCGTCCTCGACACGACGGGGAACACCTCGTCGGCTTCGATACCGCTCGCCCTCATCGACGCCGTCGAGCACGATCGCCTTAGCTCTGGCGACATCGTCCTTCTCTCGGGATTCGGAGCGGGCATGACGTGGGGAAGCGCCCTCGTCCGGTGGGGCGCGTGAGTGACGGCCGCGTAGCGCTCGTCACCGGGGGGTCGAGAGGGATCGGACTGGCGGTCGCCCGGCGGTTGCAGGCGGACGGCTACCGGGTGGCGATCACGTGGCGGAAGGCGGCCCCGGAATCGCTCGCCGGTCCGGAGGGCACGGTTCCTCTCCTCGCCATCCCCTGCGACGTCACCGAGCCGGACGACGTGGAGCGCGCCTTCGCAGAAGTGGAGGCCTTCTTCGGCAACGTCGAGGTCCTGGTGTGCTCAGCAGGCACCACCGAGGACACCCTCCTTCTCCGCATGACCGACGAGAAGTGGCAGCGAGTCCTCGACACGAACCTGACGGGCGTCTACAGGACGTGCAAGAGAGCGGCGGGCCGGATGATCCGAGCCCGCTACGGCCGCATCGTGCTCATCTCCTCGGTCGTCGCCTACCTAGGCTCGGCCGGCCAGACCAACTACGCCGCCTCGAAGGCCGCTCTCGTCGGGTTCGGCCGGTCCCTCGCCCGCGAGCTTGCAGGGCGCGAGGTCACCGTCAACATCGTGACCCCCGGCGTCATCGACACCGACATGACGGCGGTGCTCGGGACCGATCGCGTCTCCTCCCTCGTCGCCATGGTGCCCGCCGGACGGGCGGGTGCGCCCGAAGAGGTCGCCTGTGCCGTAGCGTGGCTTGCAGCCGAAGAGAGCGCCTATGTCACCGGGGCCGTCCTCCCGGTGGACGGGGGCCTTGGCATGGGACACTGATCCCGGTTCCTAGACCAGACGAAAGGTAGAGAGTGGACAACGAAGCCGCCTTCGAGAAGTTCAAGACCTGCGCCGTCGAGGTGCTCCAGGTACCGGTCGAGAAGATCACGCCCGATGCCCGTTTCTCCGACGACCTCGAGGCGGACAGCCTTGAGGTCGTCGAGCTCGTGATGGCGCTCGAGGAGGCCTTCGACATCACAGTCGAGGAGAGCGAGCTCGACGGCGTCGAGACCGTCGGCCAGGCGTTCGAGCTCGTCACGTCGAAGATCTGATGGACCACGAGCGCCGGGGTCGCCGGCGCGTAGTCGTCACCGGGCTTGGCGTCGTCTCCTGCGCCGGCATCGGGCTCGAGGCCTTCTTCGACGGTCTGAGCGGGCCTGCGCCGGCCGGCGAGCGCCGCGTGCGCGACTTCGACCCGAGCCCATGGTTGGACGTCAAGCAGGCGCGTCGTGCGGACCGCTTCCAGCAGTTCTCGGTGGCGGCCGCCCAGATGGCACTCGACGACGCCGGGCCCGTCGATCCCGACCCGGCACGGGCGGGGACCGTCTTCGGCACCGGCGTGGGCGGTCTCCAGACTCTCGAGTCCCAGATCTCTCTCATGATCGAGAAAGGGCCACGGAGAGTCTCCCCGTTCCTCGTCCCGATGCTGATGGCGAACGCCGGCGCCGCCGCCATCTCCATGCGCCTCGGCTGGCAGGGGCCATGCGAGACCGTCGTCACCGCCTGCGCCGCCGGCACGCAGTCCATCGCCGCCGCCTACCGCCTCGTAGCATCCAGGCGCTGCGAGGTGGCCATAGGAGGAGGAGCAGAGGCGGCGATCACGCCGGTGGCGATGGCCGCCTTCTCCAACATGACTGCCCTGTCGAGCTCCGGGGAGTCAAGGCCCTTCGACCGCAGGAGGGACGGGTTCGTGATGGGAGAGGGCGGGGGCGCCCTCGTGCTCGAGGACCTCGCCCACGCGAGGGCGCGGGACGCCCGCATATACGCGGAGATGCTCGGCGCCGCCTCGACGGCCGACGCCCACCACATAACCCAGCCATCCCCCGGCGGGGTGGGCGCCCTCAGCTGCATGGAGCTCGCACTCGAGGACGCCGGGATCACGGCCAGCGACGTCACCCACGTCAACGCCCATGGCACCTCCACGCCTCTCAACGACCTCGCCGAGGCCGAGGCGCTCGAGAAGCTCTTCGGTCACCCAACACCCCCCGTCACGAGCATCAAAGGCGTCACCGGACACTCCCTCGGTGCCGCCGGCGCCCTCGAGGGAGTCGCGACGGCGCTCACGATCTACCGCCGGGAGATCCCTCCGACCGTGGGCTTCGAAGAGCCGGACCGCCAGATCCATCTCGACCTCGTGACAGGCGGCCGCCGGGAGTTCTCCGACGGGGCCGTGCTGTCGAACAGCTTTGGTTTCGGCGGGCACAACGGGACGATAGTGATGTGCACCTACGTTCCCTGATCCCCGGTCTCTACTGACCACGAGCCCTCTATTGACCACGAAGCATCGCTGACCACGAACCGCGCAGAGCCGCTTGACTGACACCTCCTCGCAATCGTCGCCTGACTTCGCCCTCTTCTCCTTCTCCGAGCAGGGCCCCTTCGTCATCGACCCGGACCACCTCGCCTGGCGTCGCGACGCCTCTGCGCTCCGCTCCCGCAGCCGCGCCGAGCTGCCCCGCCTGCTCCGGCGCCGGCGCTTTCCGCCGACGCGTCGCATCGTGAGGGTCGTGAGCGTCCTCGGGAGAGCCCTTCTCCTCTGGTATCTCTTCGATCGGAGGAGGGGACGCGAGCACTCGCGAACGGCGCTCTCCCGTCGACTCCGCATCGGTTTCCAGCACCTCGGGCCCACCTACATCAAGCTCGGGCAGATCCTCTCGGCCGGCGAGGGGATCTTTCCGGAGCAGGTCGTCTCGCAGTTCAAGCTGCTGCGTGACCGTGTTCCGGCTGAGCCCTTCTCTGTCGTGCGCGAGACGATCGAGTCCGAGCTGGCGGGGCCGCTCGAAAGCACCTTCGCCAGCTTCGAGACCTTTCCCGTCGCCGCCGCCTCGATCGCCCAGGTGCACCGTGCCGTCTTGTCGACGGGTGAGCCTGTCGTCGTGAAGGTGCAGCGTCCGAGGGTCGCATCCCTCGTGCGGCACGACCTCGCCGTCATGAGCTTCATCGCGCCCTTCCTCGTCGGCAGGATCCCGGTGGCCGCCCTCGCCAACCCACCGGCTCTCATCGGGTTGTTCGCCGAGACGATCGTCGAAGAGCTCGACTTCCGCCTCGAGGCAGACAGCATGCTCGACGTCGGCCGCGTCCTTGCTCTCACGGACCAACGGACGATCATCGTGCCCCGCCCGCACCCCGTGCTCGTCACGAGGCGGATGCTCGTCATGGAGCAGCTGGAGGGCTACGCCTGGGACGACGTCGTCGGCATGCGCGACGCCGGCATCGCCACCGAGAACGTGCTGCGCGGGCTCGCCATCGCCTTCCTGGAGGGCGCGCTCCTCTACGGCGTCTTCCACGGCGACCTGCACGGGGGCAACCTCTTCGTCCAGCCGGGTGGCCGGGTCGCTCTCCTTGACCATGGCATCACGGCACGGCTCAGCGAGGAGCAGCGGCGGGCGTTTCTTCGGCTCCTCGTCGGTGGGACGACGAACGACATCCCGATACAGATCGAGGCGCTGAAGACGCTCGGGGCGCTCCCGGTCGAAGCCACGACTGAGGACCTCATACGCGACCTCGGTCTCGACAAGCCGGCGCAGGACATCACGATGCTCTCGGCCGAGGAGTTGACGGCGGAGATCCGGGAGCTCACGAGGCAGCTTCTCGGATACGGTGCCCGCCTGCCCAAGCAGCTGATGCTCTTCGTGAAGGACCTCCTCTTCCTCGACGGGGCCGTCGCCGCCATGGCTCCGGAGATAGATCTCCTCGGCGAGGTCGCCGTGATAGCGGCCTACTTCGCCCGCCACCACGCCGACCGCATAGCCGCCGAGGTCGGAGTTGACGTCCGTAGCAAACCCGTCGACCTCGACGGGCTACGGGCCTCCATGGGCCTTTCCACCGACACACGCGAGATCACCCACCGCCAGCTTCAGCAACGCCGAGAGGCGCTCCGGGCAAAGTTCGAGCAGAGCGGCAAGGAAGGAGGCGACGCGGCCGAGGCTTGATCGCTGGTGGCTCGCGGCGGTCGCTGGTGGCTCGCGGCAGTGGCTGCTCTCGTGCGCTAACATGTTATTTACTGCTATCATGGTCCAGCCGCGCTCGGTTCGGGACTGTCACCACCGTGTCACGACCGGGCGAGGTATGAGCGTGTCCGAAGACGGCGTTGCCGGCGATCAGCTGCTGGCCACGGCGACAGTTCGAGCCAACCTCGGTGCCGTCTTCGAGCCCCAGTACCGCGATCTCGAGGACCTCTACGGCGACGAGCTGACAGACGACATCGTCCTCAACGAGCTCGGTTGGTTCATCGAGAGCCTCGTCACGAACGAAGCGCCCGACGAGCTCATCGAACGCTGCTGCGACGTGCTCGAGAAGCTCTGCGCCCTCCCTTCCGTTGACCCGGTCACGGCGATCTGCGACGAGGTGCTCGTCGTCTGCTCGCCGGCGGTGATCGCGAGGCTCGAGTCGTATCTCGGTCCCCTCGCCGCCGCCCTGCTCGAGGAAGAGGGCGTGCTCGGAGAGCTCTAAAACCGTTGGTTGGCGGCTCGATTCGCGACTCGTCTCGTGGCCCCAGCCTCGCGGCCCCAGCCTCGCGGCCCAACGTCGCGGCCCAGCCTCGCGGCCCAACCTCGCTTCCGCGCGAGTTATGGCCCGTATGGGACCCTAACTCGCGCGGAAACACGGACTGCACCGAGCCGGTCGAGTGGCCGCGGCACATGCGGCCCTATCCACACATGGGGCCCTACCTTGCACAGAAACAATGACTGCACCGAACCGGTCAAGTGGCCGCGGCACATGGGGTCCTACATCGCGCAGCAACAGAGCTGGGCGACCGCAGCTCAGGGCCGAGTCGTCAGCTCCCTCGAAGGACGGCTGGCAGGCTGTTCTCGACGGCCTCGATGCACCGTGCCCGCACCGTGCCGACCTCGGCGTCGGTGAGAGTCCGCTCCGGCGAGCACAGCCGCATGCGGAAGGCGAGCGAGCGGCTGCCAGCTTCCACGCCTCCTCCCCGGTAGACGTCAAACAGCTCGATCGACTCGAGGAGCTCACCGGCGGCATGGCGCAGTACCGCCTCGACGGAAGCGGCCGGGACGTCGTCTTTCACGCCGAAGGCGAGATCGACATCGCTCGACGGGTACCTGCTGACCGGGATCGCGAGATCGGGCACCCTGGGGGCGGCGAGGAGGAGGCCGAGATCGAGCTCGAGCCAGCCCACTCGGCGCCGAGCGAGCCCGCAGGCGCCGAGAACCTCCGGGTCGATCTCACCGACCACCCCGAGCACAGACCCGCCGGCGACGAGCCACCCCCGTCGCGCCGGGTGAAGGCCCTCTGCTTGCGGCACGGCGCGCTGGGAGGCCTCCTCGGCACCTCCTCCGCCCTGGGCTCCGGCGGTCGCCGATCCAGGCTGGCGAATCCCAGAACCTGCGATGCCGACGGCATCGCAGAGGGTCCTCCAGCACCCGACGGCGGTGGCGGCGTCGTCGCCCTCTCGGGCAAGGATGAGCCCAACCCGCTCCCGCTCGCTCGGCCAGCTCTCGTGCGCGCTCGCCCGGAAGCTCTCGTCGTGCACGCCATAGGGGACGTCATACGGGACGCCGGACTCCTCGTCGTGGCCCGACACTGCGAACACGTCGCCTATCTCGAAGAGGCGGATGCTCGCGTTCCGATGCCCCTCGTTGTGCCGGAGGGCGGCGAGAAGCCCGGGCAGCAGGCTGCCTCGGAGCGTGCAGTCCTCCGAGACCATCGGATTGGCGAGCTCGAGGTACGGCCCGTCCAGCCCGACCTGCTGCTGCTCGGCAGCACTTACCACCGAGCTCGTCCAGGCTTCGTGAGCGCCGAGCCCTGCGAGCACCCGCCGGAGCCGGCGGCGCAGCTGCTGGAGAGGGTCGAGCCGACCCACGTAGGGGGACGACCGGTGAGTGGTCGGGATCCGGCGGTAGCCGTACGTCCGGGCGACGTCCTCGATAACGTCGGCCTCGTGCTGGACGTCGGGGCGCCACGACGGGACGATGAGCTCGACCTCCTCGACTGTGGCGCCCGTCACGGCTTCGGGGGCCTTCGTCACGGGACCGGCCGCTGCCTCCATCAGCCCGTGCCCCGGCCCTGGCCGTCCCGCCGGTGTCTTGGCCACCCCGCCTCCCTGCTTCAGTCCAGGAGCCTCGAGCGTCCCCACCCCCTCGTAGCCGATCGGCCTGAGGAGCCCGACGACCTCGTCTGCGGACAGGGCGAGCCCGAGCAGTCGATTCGCCCGCTCCGGCCGCACCCAGACTCGGGAGCGCCGGAACGGCCGCGGGTTCACGTCGATGACGCCGGGCGCCACGACAGGGGGTTCTAGGCCGGCGGCGCACGCCGCCGAGACGACGAGCTCGCAGAGACGACTTGCCGCCCGCTGCAAGCCTTCCGGGTCGACACCCCGTTCGAAGCGCTGCGAGGCCTCCGTCCTCAAGCCGATGTGCCGCGCCGTACGCCCGACCGAGACGGAGTCGAAGCGGGCCACCTCCAACAACACCCGCGACGTCGACTCGCTGATCTCGCTCGCCGTCCCTCCCATGATCCCGGCAATGCCGACGGGCTCGTCCCGGCCGTCGCAGATGAGGGCGTCGCGGGAGGTGAGCTCGTCGCCACCACGAGGAGGGCGGTCGCCGAGGCGTCTCATCTCGCCGTCCAGCGTCACGATCGACTCGCCCGGGCGGGCGGAGCGTACCCGCAGCCCACCCTCGACACGGTCGAGGTCGTAGGGATGGGTCGGTTGGCCGAGCTCGAGCATGACGTAGTTCGAGGCGTCCACCACGTGGCCGATCGGCCGCATCCCGGCGAGGGTCAGCCTGCGCTGGACGAGCAGCGGCGACGGCGCAGGGCGTACTCCTGTCAGCACGCATGCGAGAAAGCGCGGGCAGAGATCGGGCTCGAGCACCTCCACGGTGGCGAGGTCACCTGCCGACAAGCCGGCTCCGGCGGAACCGGATGACCCGGCGGAGCCTTTCCCGGGCTCGCCCGAGCGGGGCTCGGGGACTGTGAGCGGCAGGCCGAAGCGGGCGGCAAGGTCTCGTGCCACTCCGAGGATCGAGAGGCAGTCCGGCCTGTTCGCCTCGACGTCGAGGTCGAAGACGACGTCGTAGCCGAAGCCGAGGTGCTCGGCGAGGGGGATCCCCAGCTCGACTCCTGCGGTGCCCGTGCCCTCGCCCGGGCTTGCGAGCACGAGGATGCCGGCGTGCTCGTCCGAGAGCGTGAGCTCGCGGCCCGAGCAGATCATCCCGTTGGAGACGACGCCCCGGATCTTGCGACGCTCTATGCGGAAGTCCCCGGGGAGAACGCTTCCCACAGGGGCGAGCACGACGACGTCGCCGACGGCGAAGTTCCACGCCCCGCAGACGACCTCGGTCGTCGCGCCGGGACCGGTACCGACGACGACGCGCCGTATCCTGTCGGCGCCCTCGATGGCCCCGATCTCGAGAACCTGGGCCGTCACCACCTCTTCGAGACCCTGCCCGGCATGCTCGATGTTCTCCACCACGAGCCCGAGAGAGTCGAGGGCGGACCTGAGCTCGGCCACGGCGGCGTCGTCGCGGGGGTCGGCGTCAAGGGGCGTGAGCTCCGAGACCCACGAGAGCGGGACGCGCATCAGAACTGCCGCAAGAAACGTACGTCGTTCTCGACGAACGCCCTCAGATCGGCGATCCCGTGCCGCATGATCGCCAGGCGGTCAATGCCGAAACCGAAGGCGAACCCGCTCCACTCCTCAGGATCGACGCCTGTCGCTTCGAAGACCGGCGGGTTCACCATCCCGCAGCCGCCGAGCTCGATCCAT
This sequence comes from Acidimicrobiales bacterium, assembly GCA_030037405.1. GTDB lineage: Bacteria > Actinomycetota > Acidimicrobiia > Acidimicrobiales > Bog-793 > JOPF099. The sequence goes on from JASHRK010000082.1 coordinate 9,486, forward strand.
CCTGTGCCCGAGCAGGTGCGGCAACCGCCGCCGCCACAGATCTGGCACGTGATCTCGAACTCGGCGGAGGGCTCGGTGAAGGGGAAGTAGCCGGGCCGCAGGCGCGTGGAAACGCCGGTGCCAAAGATGGCGTGGACGAAGGTCTCGATCGTGCCGGCGAGGTCGCCGAAGCTCACGCCCCGATCGACGACGAGCCCCTCGATCTGATGGAACACGGGCAGGTGAGTGGCGTCAGGGGTGTCGCGGCGATAGACCTGTCCCGGCGCGACCGCATAGATCGGGAGGCGCCCCCTCTCGAGAAGATGGATCTGGACCGGAGAGGTATGCGTGCGCAAGAGGTAGGCGTCGGCGCCGCCCGGCACTCTCACGAAGAAGGTGTCGCTCGAATCTCTCGCGGGATGGTCGAGCGGGATGTTGAGAGCCTGGAAGTTGTACCAGTCCGTCTCGACCTCAGGGCCCTCCGCGATCTCGTAGCCCATCCCGACGAAGACGTCCTCGAGCCGCTCACGGACCTGGGTCACGAGGTGGAGATGACCAGACAGGGGCTGCGGGGTCACTTCGGTGAGCTCGAGACGGTCGGCAAAGAGCCGCTCCGCCCGCTCGGCCTCCTCGAGCTCGGAGCGCCTGGCGGCGACGATCTGCTCGAGACGTGAACGCGTCTCGTTCAGGAGGCGCCCAGCCCCTTTCCTCTCGTCTGCCGGGAGCTTTCCCAGCTCTTGGTGGAGGAGGGAAAGCTGTGAGCGCCTACCGAGGAGCAGCCTCGTAGCCTCCTCGAGAGCCGCCACGCTCGTCGCCTCCTCGAGGGCCAGGCGGCCGGCCTTCTCGATCTCGGCTGGCGCCGCGCCCGGGAAGGGCGCGGCGCCAGCCGCGGCGGGTGGTGAACCCTTCACCTGCGCTCCTCGGGCCATCGGGACATGCTACGGGCTCGACTCGGGCCCGAGAGAAGATGCGGGGTGGCGGGAGCGTCGTTGCCTGGCCGCCTCGTGGCAGAGGACGGCGGCGGTCATGGCGACGTTGAGCGACTCGCTCCCCTCTGCCATCGGGATCGTGACGATCGCGCCGGCCATCGCCGTCAACTCGTCACTCAGCCCCGACGCCTCGTTGCCGAGGAGGAGAGCCACGTCCCCGGAGAAGTCGGCGAGAGCGTAGTCCGTGCCCCCATGTGCGGAGGTGGCCACGATGCGACAGGCCGCGGCGGCGAGATGCTCGACGGCATCGGCTGGCGGGCCGGCAAGAGCCAGCGGCAGCCGGAAGATCGCTCCGGCGCTTGCCCGCACCGTCTTGGCGTTGTACGGGTCGGCCGTGCCTTCGCAGCACAGGATCCCTGCGGCCCCGGCAGCGGCTGCCGAGCGCATGACGGCCCCGAGATTGCCTGGGTCCCGCACGTCGACGCAGACGAGGAGGAGGCGCCCGTCTCTCCCGGACGAACCTTCGAGCAGGGTCTCGACGGAGACGTCCACCGAGGCGATGACGGCACATACCGGTTGGGGCGTCACCGTGTCCGCCACCCGCTCCATCACACCGGAGCCGAGCTCGAACACGCGCGCCCCGGCGTCGAGGGCACGGTCCACGAGCTCGGCTACGGCGACGTCCTTTCGGCTCTCTGCCGCGACGAAGAGGCTCTCCACCGGCGCTTTGGCGTCGAGGGCCGCCCGCACGACATTTATGCCCTCCGCCACGAAGGCCGACTCGCTCGCCCGTGCGCTCGGTCTGCGCAGCAGCCGCTTTACACGCTGGACGCGCTGGTGGCGCGCCCCTAGCGCCTGGGCGCTCAGGAGGAGGCCTCTTCCGCGGCCACGCCCTCGGGGCCCGCCCCGTCCATCTCGACGAGGCGCACCAGCGACGAGAACGCTCCGGGGTCACGGACGGCGAGGTCGGCAAGGATCTTCCTATCCACCTCGATCCCCTCCCGGTGCAGCCCGGCGATGAACCGGCTGTAGGTCGTGCCGTTGAGCCGGGCCGCCGCGTTGATGCGCTGGATCCAGAGCTGGCGGAAGTCGCCCTTTCGCGCCCTGCGGTCGCGATAGGCGTACTGGAGCGAGTGCATGACCTGCTCGTTCGCAGCCCTGAAGGACCGCGACTTGTTGCCGTAGAACCCCTGGGCCCGTTCGAGAACCGCCCTGCGGTGTTTCTTCCCGTGTACCGCGCGCTTGACCCTTGCCATTTCTGGGATTCCTTTCCTCGAGGTGAGTAGCAACTTGCGGGTCCTGCCGTCGCCGTCGAGTCGCCTTCGACCGCACAAGACCGGGGGCGACCCGCCGGAGACGCCCGGACCGCCCGGTGGGAGCCCCTCGTCTCAGATGCCGAGCAGCCGCCTGACGTTCTTGCGGTCCGCCGAGGAGACCTCGACGTCGGCAGCAAGGCGGCGCTTGCGCACGTTGTTCTTGTGCTCGAGGAGGTGGCCTCGGTTCTGCTGCCGCCGCCTGAGGTGACCTGTTCCCGTGACCTTGAAGCGCGCGGCGGCACCCCGGTCCGTCTTCGTCTTCGGCATCTCTAGCCCTCCGTGCTCCCCTCGGGCGGCGCCACCGCCGCCCTCATCTCTTCCTGCTCATGTGCCACGACCGCCTGCTGTGCCTTGTCCGCCGCCGATTGCCGGGCCCGGCGATCCGGGGCGATCACCATCACCATGTTCCTGCCGTCGAGGCGAGCCTCGGACTCGACCCTTCCCGTCCCGTCGAGCTGCTCGGCGATGCGGTCGAGGATCTTCTTCCCGAGGTCAGAGTGGTACACCTCTCTCCCCCGGAACATCACGGTCACCTTCACCTTGTGGCCGTCCTGCAAGAAACGCAGCACTTGCCTCGTCTTCGTCTCGAAATCACCCTGGCCGATCTTCGGCCGGTACTTCATCTCCTTTATGCCGACGTTGCTCGCCTTGCGGCGGGACTCCTTTGCACGTTGCGCTGCGTCGAACTTGAACTTGCCGTAGTCCATGATCCGGCAGACGGGCGGGTTTGCGAGCGGTGCGACCTCGACGAGGTCCAGGTCCTGCGACTGGGCTATCGCGAGCGCCTCGGGTAGCTGTTTGATGCCGAGCTGATGGCCTTCGGAGTCGACGAGACGGACATCGCGAGCCCTGATCCTGTCGTTGATCCTGGGCTCGTTGGTGGAAGGTGCGTTCGTGATCTGCGCGTTTCCTCTCGTTCGGCCCGAGCCTCGCTCGTGGTCTACGACGGAGAGGCGGGCCAGAGGCTCGCGATCACGACGACCTGGCGCACGCCCTGCGACCTATTGCAACTCGGCGGCCGGGGTGGCCAGGTGGAGAGCGCAAGTTTGCGCCCCGCTTCTCCTCGATTGTCGGCCCCTAGGCTAGCAGTCGTGAGCACTCTCTGGACACCCGAAGGTGAGCACCGGGTACCGCGCGCCGGCCAGGAGCCCGAGGCGGTGGCAGCGGACGAGACATTGGAGGCGACAGCGGAGGAGGCGGCCGAAGAGCTGGCCGAGCTCACCCGCAGCCTCCTCGCCGCTCCCGTCGAGGACGTGATCGCCAACCACTGCTACGGCCTGTTCGAGCTGGCCGCCCTCCATCTCTCCCAGTCCCCGGCCAACCTGGCCGCCGCCCGCACCGCCATCGACGCCATGAGCGCCCTCGTGGACGGCCTCGGCGAGCGGCTCGGCTCACATCGCGCCACCCTTGCCGACGGTCTCAACCAGGTGCGCCTAGCTTTTGTCAAGATCGCCGAGGCGCCCCCCTCTCCGTCACCGGCAGACCGATCGGAGTGACGTCGCGAGCCTCGAGAGCTCCAAGGTGCCCGGCCTCGAGGACGAGGGCAACCCGGGTCCCCTCGGCGATCTCGCGCCCGCCCCCGGCGATGGCCGTGCAGTGGAAGCCATGGCGTGCCCCCTCCTCGTCGACAACGACGCCGAGCCCCCTCACCGGGTCGTAGGACTCCACGGTGGCAATGCGGACTGCGGGCATCCTCGTCGCAGTCCTCTCAGTGGACGATCTTCGAGAGCTCGATCTCGAGGATGTCGGTGGCGCCCCGCTCTTTCAGCGCCGGGATGAGGACGTTGATGTCCGCCTTGGGCACGACGGTCTCCACGGCGAACCCCTCCTCACCGAAGAGCTTCGAGACGGTGGGTGACTTCATCGCAGGAAGCACGGCAATGACCTCGTCGAGCACGGCAGCAGGGACGTTCAGCTTCACGAGGACCTTCCCGCGGGCCTCGAGGGCGCCCTGCAAGAGCACGAGGATCTGGTTGATGGCGTGCCGGCGCTCCGGGTCCTCGCTTGCCTGGCGGTTGCAGA
>JASHRK010000083.1 GCA_030037405.1 Acidimicrobiales bacterium
TCTGCTGCCGAAGAGAGGATCGAGAACCCCTTCGAGGCGAGCTCTTGCCCCTTCTCGGTGACCTCGAGCGAGTAGCTGCGCCTGTCGTCTTTCGACCGGACCCGCCGCACGGCGCCCTCACGCTCCAGCTCGTCGACGAGGTCGACGGTGGCCGCCGACCCGATCATCATGTGGGTCGCGAGGGCGCTCTGGCTGAAGCGACCGCTCGAGATGACGGCGAGGGCGATGTAGGTGCGCAGGTCGATTCCGAGCGGTTCGAGGACGGCGTCAGCGGCCACCTCCATCCTCTCGAAGGCAGCGATGGCAAGCCACACAGGCAGCTCGAGCAACGCCGCCGGCGGCGTCTCGGTGCCGGTTGAGACAACGAGAGCCGCCATCAGCTCGACAAAACGCGACCGTTCGCGCTTCGAGAGCGGCTCGAGGAACTGCTCGCTCGCTTCCTGGGCACGGCCGAGCAGCTCGCGGCTGCGGGCTCGCCCCTCGGCCGTGATCTCGAGCACGTAGCTACGCCTGTCGGCCTGATTCCGCGAGCGCACCACCTCTCCTCGTGCCTCGAGGGCGTCCACGAGCTTCACCATGACCGAGCGGTTGATGCCGAGCCTCCCTGCGGCCTGCTGCTGGGAGCAGGCGACCGGCTCGGCGAGAAGGAGAAGGATCGCCAGCTCTCGGAGTGGGCTGCCCTCGCCAGCACCGTCGCTAGGGTTGCAAGAGTCGGGAGCAAGTGGCGCCGCTCCACCGCGACGGTCGGAGCAGCTGTAGCCGGCAAGGATCCGAGCCCTGCGCAGCAGGTAACCGAGATAGCTGGCAAACCGGGACCTGTCTTCCACAAGGATCAGTCTACCAGACGATTTCACGACATGATTATTCGGTTTGTTGACTATTTGTAGCGAGAGTTGTATGGTTTACACATGAACCAGACGAACAGGAAGTGGTGGACGCTCGGAGCCGTTTGCATCGGCATCTTCATGCTCCTTCTCGATCTCACGATCGTGAACGTCGCCCTCCCCAAGATCGAGCACGACTTCGGAGCCTCCCTCTCGGACCTGCAGTGGGTGATCGACGCCTATGCCCTCACCCTTGCCGCGCTCCTGCTGACGGCCGGATCTCTCGCCGATCTCCTCGGGCGGCGACTCGTCTTCGCGGCAGGCATCGTCGTCTTCACGGTCGGGTCGCTCCTCTGCGGCCTGTCGACCGGACCGTTGTTCCTGATCCTCGCACGAGCATTCCAGGGCATCGGCGGGGCGATCATGTTCGCAACCTCTCTCGCTCTGCTGGCAGCCGCCTTCCAGGGACGTGAGCGAGGAACGGCATTCGCGGTCTACGGGGCGGTGACGGGAATCGCCGTCGCCGTCGGCCCGGTGCTCGGCGGCGTCATCACGAGCGGGATCTCGTGGCGGTGGATCTTCTTCGTGAACGTCCCGATCGGGGTAGTCGCCTTCCTCATCACCATGCTGCGGGTGGCAGAGTCCCGCAACCCTGCAGCGAGCCGGCCCGACGTCCTCGGGTTCGCAACGTTCTCAGGAGCGCTCGCCGCCCTCGTCTACGGGCTCATCGAGAGCACCTCGAAGGGCTGGACAGCCGACCCGGTGATCGGGTCTCTTGCTGCGAGCGTCTTCCTTCTCGTGACCTTCGTCGTCGTCGAGCTGCGCGAGCGTGAGCCGATGCTCGACTTCTCGCTGCTCCGCAAGCCGACCTTCACGGGAGGACTGATCGCCGCGTTCGCAGTCAACGCGTCCATCTTCTCGCTCTTCACATATCTCGTTCTCTACATGCAGAACGGTCTCGGGCTCTCGGCCGTGGCGACGGGAGTGCGCTTCCTCCTCCTCACGGGCGCCATGTTCGTGACCGCGATCGCCGCCGGGCGCCTCACGACCCGCGTCCCGATCCGGTGGCTCATCACACCAGGGTTCGTCCTCACCGGCGTGGGAGTCCTCCTCATGGCGGGCATCACGCCCTCCGACACCTGGACTCACTTCATCCCCGGTCTCATCGTCGCCGGCGTCGGCGCCGGGCTCATCAACGTGCCTCTCGCCTCGACGGCAGTCGGCGTCGTAGAGCCCCACCAGTCAGGCATGGCCTCCGGTATCAACTCGACCTTGCGCCAGGTGGGGACGGCGACGGGCATCGCCGCGCTCGGCTCCATCTTCTCGAGCCAGGTTCGCGCCGGCATCGTCTCCAAGCTCGCGCCGACGGCGCTTGGAACGCACGCCTCGGCGATAGCCAGCGACATCGTGAACGGAGGCGGCTCCCTCGCCAACTCAGGTTCGGCTGCCTCCCACCTTCCCCGCTCCCTGTACCACACGGTGGCGTCGGCGGCCTTCTCGAGCTTCGGCCACGGCCTCAACGACATCGCCGTCATCGGAGCCGTCGTCGCCTTCGTCGGTGGTGCCCTCAGCCTCTTCCTCATCCGCCAGAAGGACTTCACCGCCGCCCACACCGGTGCACCGGCGCAGGAGCGAGCCGGCGAGGCACCGTTGACTCAGGAGGTGCAGCATCCGGAGGCAGAAGGTGACGGCGGCGAGGTCGGGGAAGCCTTGCCCGGCGTCGTCGTCGCCTGAGGGTCTCGAGAGCGCCCCGGCGTCAGCTCGCCAAGGGTCTCGAGAGCGCCCCGGCCGTCAACCCTCGGAGCGCTTCAGCCCTGCCCGCTCGCCTCGTGAGACGAACTTGAGGGCCATCTTGCGGCTCGCCTCGTCGATCATCTCGTCTCCGAACATGACGGCACCCTTGTGCTCGCCCTCGGTGGCGTCCTTGTAGGCGTCGAGGATGGCACAGGCGCGATCGAACTGCTCCTGGGTGGGCGAGAACATCTCGTTCAGGACTGCGACCTGGTCAGGGTGGAGCGCCCACTTACCGTCGTAGCCGAGCACACGGGTCCGTTGGCAGAAGTCTCGGAAGGCGTCAAGCTCGCGGATCTTCAGGTACGGGCCGTCGATCACCTGAAGCCCGTTGGCGCGCCCGGCCATGAGGATCTTGGCGAAGACGTAGTGGGCATGGTCACCGGGGTACTCGGGGACCTGCACGCCTCCGGTCAGCACGGGCATCTGCGTCGAGGCGGCGAAGTCCGCAGGGCCGAAGATGACGGCCTCGAGCCGGGGCGAGGCGGCACAGATCTCCTCGACGTTTATGAGGCCGCGGGCCGTCTCGATCTGCGCCTCGACGCCGACGTGACCCGCAGGAAGGTCGCAGTTCAGCTCGACCTGAGTGAGCAGGAGGTCGAGCGCCACGACTTCGGCGGGCGACTCGACCTTCGGGAGCATGACCTCGTCGAGCCGCTCTCCGGCGGCCGAGACGACTTCGATGACGTCCCCATAGGTCCATCTCGTGTCCCAGCCGTTGACGCGCACGCAAAGCACGCGATCGTCCCAGACGAGACCTCTGATAGCTCGCACGACCTTTTCCCGCGCGGCCACCTTCTCGGCCGGCGCGACGGAGTCCTCGAGGTCGAAGAAGGTCATGTCGGCCGGCACCGCCGGCGCCTTCTCGAGGAAGCGCTCGCTCGAGCCCGGGACGGAAAGGCAGCTGCGGCGAGGCATCGATCGAGTACGCGCGGACATGGCGAGATTGTCGCACCAGCCGGTCACGGCCGGCCAGACGGCGAGACGTCAGGAGAGGTGGCTACGGAGGAACTGGAGGGTACGGTCCCACGCCAGCGCCGACGCCTCGGCGTCGTAGACCTCCGGCCTCGTGTCGTTGAAGAAGGCGTGCTGGGTGCCCTCGTACACGTGGACGGTGACGTCGTCGTTGCCGCCGGCGCGCAGGTCGTCCGCCAGCTGGCGCGCCACCTCGGGGCTCGCCCATTCGTCCTCTCCTGCATAGTGGCCGAGCACCGCCCCCCTGACGGCGGTGTAGTCGGGCTGAGCATCCTGCCAGGGGCTCGCACCGTAGAAGGGCACGACGGCGCTCACGGCGTCGCTGCGCCGGGCGCCGAGCACGAGGGCGAGGCCACCGCCCATGCAGAAACCGACGACCCCGACGCCGCGGCCGCTCGCCCGCTCCTGCACGGCGTCGACGGCGCCGGACATGTCCTTGGCAGCCTGCTCCAGCTGGAGGGACATCATCTCCTTGCCCGCCTCGTCCGGCTCGGAGACCTGCGTCCCGTGGTACAGGTCCGGCGCGAGAGCCACGAAACCGGCCGCCGCGAGGCGATCGCACACGTCCTTTATGTGGTCGACGAGGCCCCACCACTCCTGGATCACGACGACCCCGGGGCCTGAGCCACCCTCTGGCGTGGCGAGGTACCCCTCCCCGGTCCCGCCGTTGCTCGGAAACTCGATCATCTCACCCATGAGCGGCAAGCTATCGCCGGCGAGGGGTCAAGCGCTCGGAGCGCTCCCCTCAGGAGCCATGAGGGGCCTTCGGCACGAGCTCGGGGCAGGTCGGGCAGCTCGACCGGCGGAGGGCGGCGGCGGGCTCGCCCGCCCCGGTCTCGTCGAGGGCCCTTGCGAGGGACTCGTGCGGCACGGAGGCGAAGTCGCCGCCGGCAAGGGAGGCGGCGGCCTCGCCGAGCGCCGGTGGGAGGACACGCCCGGGGCCGAGAAGTCCCCACACGGCCACGCCCGACTCGCGTGCGATGTCGACGACACCGGCCACCTCGGCCTCGACGAGCAAGCCGCCTGGCCAGGCGAGACAGGGCTCGACGAGAACGATGCTCGTGCCCTCGAGAGCCGTCTCGCACTCGTCCAGCCCGAAACCTGTCACGTCCTCCACGACGGCTCCGATGGCCGCGATCTCGCGCCTCAGGGACCGGTAGCTCCCGATGAGCCGGACGGGAGAGCTCGAACGGTGCGCCAGCACGTCGCAGCCGAGGTCGCTCGGGAGAGCGACGGCGAGAACGTCCGAGGCCGCCAGCTCTCCTCGAAGCGCCCGCGCCGCCTGAGCGACGACATGAGACGACCGCAGCTCGCCGGCGGCACGCGACGCTTCCACCGTCGGGTCCGCAGCCGTGACGAGGCGAGCGCACACCCACCACAACGGGCCGCAGGCCGGGTGCCGCTCGACGAGCCGGCGGCAAGCCATGAGAACCGCCGGCGGCTCCGTCTCCCCGAGCTCGGCGATGGTGAACGCCGCCTCCGCCGCGAGATCGCAGTCGCGCTCCTGCTCCGTCCGGGCGATCCAGCGAAGGCGCTCGATCGGGTGCAAGGCGGACGTCTCGGTCAGCCCGGTGGCCCGCCGCCGGTCATCAGCCGACGATCCCCCCGCGGGTCATCGCCAAGACGTCGAGCGCCTTGTCGACGTCGTCCTCGGAGAGCAGGCCGCGCTCGAGCACGACGGTGCGCAGGTCCTTGCCGGCCGCCATCGCCTCCTTCACGACGGACGCAGCCTGCTCGTAGCCGATATAGGGATTGAGCGCCGTAACGATCGAAGGCGAAGAGAGGGCGTACGTCCGGCAGCGCTCGGCGTCGGCCTCGATACCCGCCACGCACTTCTCGGCGAACGCTCTCGACACCGACCCGAGGAGGCGCACCGACTCGAGCACGTTGCGCCCGATGACCGGGAGCATCACGTTGAGCTCGAAATTCCCGGCCGCGCCGGCAAAGCCGACGGCGGCGTCGTTGCCGACGACCTGGGCGACGACCTGGCACACGGCCTCGGGGACGACGGGGTTCACCTTCCCGGGCATGATGGAGGAGCCCGGCTGGAGATCGGGGAGGTGGATCTCGGAGAGGCCGCACCTCGGTCCGGAGGACATCCAGCGAAGGTCGTTGGCGATCTTGTAGAGGGAGACGCCGATCGTACGGAGGACGCCCGAGGCCTCCACGAGCGAGTCCCGTGCTCCCTGCGCCTCGAAGTGGTCACGCGCCTCGGAGAGCGGGAGGCCCGTCCTGGCAGCAAGTCTGGCGACAACGGCAGGGGCGAACTCCGGCGGCGCGTTCAGCCCCGTCCCGACTGCGGTCCCTCCGAGCGGCAGCTCCCCCACCCGGCCGAGAGCTCCCTCGAGCCGTTCGACGCCGTGCTCGACGGCAGCGGCATACCCGCCGAACTCCTGTCCGAGAGTGACCGGCGTGGCGTCCATCAAGTGCGTCCGCCCCGACTTGACGACGCCGGCGAAAGCCGTCTGGCGCTCGCGCAGCGCCCCCGCCAGGACGCTCAGGCCCGGGACGAGGTCGAGCACGATCTCGCGGGCGGTGGCGAGGTGGATTGCAGAGGGGAAGACGTCGTTCGAGGACTGCGAGGCGTTCGGCTCGTCGTT
>JASHRK010000084.1 GCA_030037405.1 Acidimicrobiales bacterium
GGCGAGCGCCCTCGTGATCCGTTCGTCGACGAAGGTCACCGCCAGGGTCCTCGCAGCCGGGAGCGACCTCGTCGTCGTCGGGCGGGCGGGCGTGGGACTCGACAACGTCGACGTCGCCGCCGCCACCGCTGCGGGGGTGATGGTCGTCAACGCCCCCGAGTCGAACATCGTGTCGGCGGCAGAGCATGCCATGGCCCTCCTGCTCGCCTCTGCCCGCAACATCGCGCAGGCCCATGCCGCTCTCGTGGGGGGACGCTGGGAGCGCTCGCGTTTCGAGGGGGTGGAGCTCTGCGGCAAGACCCTCGGCATCGTCGGCCTCGGTCGGATCGGGGCGCTCGTGGCCCAGCGGGCGCTCGCGTTCGGCATGCGTCTCGTCGCTCACGACCCTTACGTCGCGCCTGAGCGGGCGAGGATGCTGAGCGTCCAGCTGATGAGCCTGGACGAGCTCTTTGCCGTCGCCGACTTCGTCACCATCCATCTCCCGAAGACCCAGGAGACGGCCGGGCTGATCGGCAAGGAGCTCCTCGAGCGCGCCAAGCCGGGAGTACGGCTCGTGAACGCCTCCCGGGGCGGCATCATCGACGAAGAGGCGCTCGCGATGGCGATCGTCGACGGCAAGGTGGGTGGGGCGGCGCTCGACGTCTTCGCCACCGAGCCGTGCACGGACTCAGCTCTCTTCGCCCTCGACAACGTCGTCGTCACCCCGCACCTCGGCGCCAGCACGGCCGAGGCCCAGGACCGGGCGGGAGAGCAGATCGCCGAGCAGGTGGTGCTCGCCCTGGCGGGAGACTTCGTGCCCTACGCGGTCAACCTGGCGGCGCCGGGCGCGAGCGAAGCGGTACGGCCCTACCTGAGCCTTGCCGAGAGCCTCGGCCGGTGCATCTCAGGCCTATGCGAAGGGCTTCCCCGCCATACCGAGGTCACCTACGCCGGAGCTCTGGCGGCAGAGGACACCGGCATCCTCACCCTCGCGCTCCTAAAAGGGATCCTGGCGGCGGGGAGCGACGAGCCCGTCTCCTACGTGAACGCGCCCCGGCTCGCCGAGGAGCGCGGGCTCGAGCTCGTCGAGTCGACGACGGCGACCTCGCACGAGTACGTGAGCCTCCTCACCGTCCGGAGCGGAGAGCATTCGATCGCCGGCACCCTGACCGGGCCGGGCCTCTCGACGACGGAGCGGATCGTCATGATCGACGATCATTACGTCGACGTGCCTGTTGCCAACGACCTCCTCGTGGTGCGCAACGACGACCGACCCGGCATGGTGGGCATCGTCGGCACCGCTCTCGGCGATGCGGGCGTCTCGATCCAGTCCATGGGAGTCGGCCAGACCGCCGGCGGTGCCGGCACCGCCCTCATGGTGATGACGACGGACGAGCCGGTGCCTACCGAGACGATCGTCAGGCTACGTGCCAGCGCCGGAATATTGTCAGTCCATCGCCTCTTGGAGGGCTGAGGCCGGCTGGCGGCTGTCTGGCAGCTGAGAGGGAAGGCGAGGGGGATGCTCATGGGGTCGTGGGGGAACTTTCGATGGGGAGTCGCCTTGATGGTCGGAGGCGTGCTCCTCGGCTTGCTCGCCCGCGTGGTGAGCTTTCCCTGGCTTGCGATCCCGGCGAGCTTGCTCCTCGTCGGGGGAGGCGTCGCCGTCGCCTGGTCGTTCAGAGAGGAGCCGGGAAGGCTGCAGATGGCTGTCGGCGCCCTTGGGTCCCAGCTGCGGCGCTCGAAACGCTCCTCGGCGCCTGCGAAGAGCGACGACGGGACGACAGCGGAGGTCACTCTCTACGCCCAGCTCGTGCGGGCTCAGCTCTCTACCTGCGAGGCGCTCCTGCAGCGGGCGCCGAGACCGTCGCGAACCGAGCTCGACTCGGCACGCGAGAGCCTCATGGTTCTCGTGGCGAACCCTTACTACGGGCGCGCCCTCGGCCGTCACATGATCGACGAGGACCACCTGCAGCGCGTCGCGCAGCTCCTCTCCCAAGCCATGGGCTGAGCTCGCGCCCGGGGCCGGTTTGACTCGCGGCCCGGATGGTGCGCACACTGGTGGTCGGATGAAGAGCGACGTAACCTCTCTGCTCCTTACCTGAGGGCGAGCGCCATAGCGCTCGCCATGACCTCTCGTGCCTGCGGGCCGAGAGGTTTTTTGTTTCCCGGAGACCCGCCAGCAAGCCTTACGACCGAGACGACGAGGTGAACATGAGCACGGACATCGTGACCGCGAAGGAGAGCGACAAGGTCGTCATCTTCGACACCACCCTGCGCGACGGCGAGCAGGCGCCAGGCATCTCCCTCGACGCCGGCGAGAAGCTCGAGATAGCCGAGCAGCTCGCCCGCCTAGGGGTCGACTACCTGGAGGCTGGCTTCCCCGTGGCGAGCGAAGGCGAGTTCGAGGCCGTCCGTGCCATCGCCCGGACGGTGCACGGCCCGGTCATCTGCGGGCTTTCGCGGACGAACCTCGCGGATGTCGACCGCTGCTTCGAGGCTCTCCGTGAGGCGGAGCGTGCCCGCATCCACGTTTTCATCTCGACGAGCCCGAGCCACATGGAGCACATGCTGAAGATGAACGAGCAACAGGTGATCGCAGAGGTGCGCTCCGGCGTCTCGCGGGCTCGTGAGCACCTCGACGACGTCGAGTTCTCCCCCCAGGACGCCACGCGAACGCCACTCGAGTTCATGCTCGAGGTGCTCGGGGCCGCCGTCGAGTCCGGTGCCACGACGCTCAACATCCCCGACACGGTCGGGTACGGGATCCCGTGGGACTTCGGCGACCTCATCGCCTATGTCCGGCGCGAGGTGCCCGGCGACTACGTCGTCTCCACGCACTGCCACAACGATCTCGGCCTCGCAGTCGCAAACTCGCTCTCCGGCGTGAGAAACGGAGCTCGGCAGGTCGAAGTCTGCGTGAACGGCATCGGGGAGCGCGCCGGCAACGCTTCGCTCGAGGAGGTGGTCATGGCCCTCAAGGTCCGGCCCGACCAGTTCTCCGAGATCTCTACGACCGTGCGGACCGAGGAGATCGCACGGACGAGCCGGCTCGTCTCCCGCCTCACGGGTTACCAGCTGCAATGGAACAAGGCGGTCGTCGGGAGGAACGCCTTCGCCCACGAGTCCGGCATCCACCAG
>JASHRK010000085.1 GCA_030037405.1 Acidimicrobiales bacterium
GAGTACGAGCCGACCTCCCGCAGGACGGCGCCCCGTGAGAGCCGAAGCGTCTCGGGGTCGAAGAGAGCGGCTCCACCGACCTCGGAAGGCGACAGCCTCCCGAAGCTGAGAGCGGCGGCAACGGCGAATGGCAGGCTGTACTGTGCCTCCTCGGTGTCGCGTGGCTCGCGGGTCGAGAGGGCGACGGCTTGCCCGAAGGTCGCGATCTCCACGTGGTCGACCTCTCGAACCGCCACGGCGTGCTCTTTCGCGAGGGCGAGGGCCGCTTCCACCGCTGGCTGGGCCCATCGGCAGACGGGATGAGGCTTGAAGTAGAGCTCGAGGATGCGCCAGCGCTCCCCGAGATCGGAGAACAGCTCCGCCGCCAGCTGCTCCGTCTCGGCTAAGCGCCCCGCGCCGCCGACCGGGCCGCGCAAGAGCTCTGCCGGCCGACCCGTGAACCCGCCGGCAGCGAGGAGGGCCGCCTCGACACCGACGCGGCAACCCCAGGCCGACGAGTCCTTCACCATCGAGGGTGCCGCGATGCAGCGCATCATCGGCCCCCGTGGTCCGAAGTACTCGGCGATGCCGGCGGCGTGCAGCATCTCGTCGGGCCCGCCCCCGAGGAGGCGAGAGGAGACGAGTGCCACCGCGACCCCGTTCCACGCGCCTGAGCTGTGGTAGTCGAGCGCCGTGGCGTGAAGGGCGAGGCCGCAGCGGATGGCCACCTCGTAGCCCTCGACGAGGCTAAGGAGGAGCTCAGAGCCTTCGAGGGGGGACGGGCGGCGCTCGCAGGCCGCCAGGACGGCCGGCAACAGGGCGACGCCGGCATGTCCCTTCGTGAGCGAGTGGCCGTCGTGGGCGTCCAGGCTCTCGATGGCGGTCGCACCCGCCCAGGCGCTCGCGGGAAGAGAGACCCGGCGCCCGTCGAAGAGGATCCGGGCGCCACGTCTGAGAGCACCGCCAGCCCCGGGCGCGTCCCCCTCCTCGGCGGCCACGTGCTCGCGAACGATCGTCGCCTGGGGAGTGAGAAAGCCACCGGCGGCCACCCCGATGAGGTCGAGAAGGCAACGCCGGCCCTGCGCCACGACCTCAGCCGGGAGCCCCTCTGCCGACACCTCGCCGAAGAAACGGACGACTGCTTCTTCGGCGGGGGAGTGTTTCTCAGCGGAACATCTCTCGGAAGGAGCGCTCGCTTCCATCACTCCATCCAGATCTCGCTGAAGTTGAAGCTGTTGAGCGAGAGGCCGGTCTTGGAGGCGACCAGGCCGTGCACCTTGGAGGAGAAACCGTCGATCACCGGAGGGAAGTAGGGGATGATGTACCCGCCCTCGTCGTAGTCGATCTCCATCATCTCGTGCTCGAGGTCGAAGCGGGTGGAGCGGTCGAGGGTGCGGAGAGCCTTCGCATAGAGGCCGTCGTACTTCGAGTTGTCGAAGTGGCACTCGTTGAACGGCGAGGTCGGCAAGGTCGCCGCTGCCACCTGCGGCAGGTAGTAGTTGTAGTACCAGAAGTCCTGCGCAAAGGTCCACTTGAGGTAGCTCGAGCCGTAGAAGTCGGTGACGGTCACGGTGTCGATGCCGACCGTCACACCGGCCTTCTTCGCCTGCTCGGCGAAGACCTGGGCGGCGAGCGTCGTCCCCTGGGCGATGTCGGCGGTGACGATCTGGGTCTTAAGGCCCTCGTGGCCCGCCTTCTTCAAGAGGAACTTCGCCTGGTCGATGTCCTGGTGGCGCTGGGGGAGGGCGTGGTCGTACTCGGGTGCCCAGATCCCGAAGACGTCGTTCCCGATCGTGCCATGCCCGGCGAAGACGAGCTCGAGCATCTGGTGCCTGTCGACGAGGAGCCGCATCGCCTGGCGGACCCGCACGTCGTTGAACGGGGCCTCGTCGACTCGCATCGTGAAGGGAGTAAAGCCTCCCCCCGGCGAGATGAGCACCTTCGCGCCCGAGCTCTTCACCCCGGGGATGGAGGTGGCGGAGAGAAGGTTGACGGCGTCGACCTCGCCGCTCGCGAGCCCGTTCAGCTGGCTCGTCTCGTCCGGGAAGTCGCTGATCACGACCTCGTCGAGGTAGGGGAGGGGGTGTCGCCAGTAGTCGTCGTAGCGGGTGAAGACGCTCTCCACACCGGGGGTGAAGCTCTTGTAGCGGAACGGGCCCGTCCCGACCGGCTTGTGCACGTCGTACCCGACGGGGACGATCAGGTAGTACCAGATCGAGAGGACTTGCGGGAAGGTGACGAACGGCGTCTTGCAGGGCACGCGGAGGGTGCGGTCGTCGAGCTTCTTGATGCCCGCGAGGTCGACGGCGGCGAGCGGCGTCGCACCTTCGAGAGGGGCCTTCGGGTCGAGGATGCGCTGGAAGGTGAAGATGACGTCGTCGGCGCCGAGCGTCTTGCCGTTGTGGAACGTGATGTCCGGCCGCACCCTGATCGTGAAGGAGGTCGCCGTCGAGTTCGGCGTCACCTCTTCGGCCAGCCAGAGCTCGGGAGTGGCGTCGGCGTTCATGTAGATGAGCGGCTCGTAGAGGTTGTTCACCCTCGCGAAGTCCATGTTCGTGATGGCGTCGTCGCCGTCGAGGGTGTCGGCGCTCGACCCGCCCGTCAGGCCGGCACGGAAGGTCCCGCCCCGCCGGATCCTCGCCTCTGAAGGGTTGCCGGACGAGGCTGGAGCCCCGCCCGCCCGGAGCCGACCCTCCCTGAGCCGACCCTCCCTGAGCCGATCCGCTCCGAGGCCGCCCGCCCCGAGGGCGAGCGAGCCGGCAGCTCCGAGCTGGAGGAACCTCCGCCTGCTGAGCGGTGCGAAGCTCGCGTCCTCGGGGGTCATGCCGGTGGGGGGCATCTCGTCCTCCTATGTCTTGCAGCGGCGGGCTACTCGCGCCCGCCCGTGGATGTGTCGACGGCGTGCTCGGAGAGGATCCCTGCGATGAGCCGGTTCACGACCTCCGGTCGGTGGCCGAAGGCAGAGCCGTGACCGAGCCCTTCGAGGAGGTGGAAGGTGCCGTACCTGGCGAGCGAAGCGACCTCTCTCGCGCGAGACGGCGGCGTCTGCACGTCCTCGGAGAAGCCGACGACATGGATCGGCACCTCGCATGCGGGCAGGCGGTCGCTCGAGTCGTAGTCGAGGCAGGCCTGCCACTGCTCGGCGAGCATGGCGCCGTCCCGCTCCGCGAAGTCCCGGGCAAGAAACGCACGGATCTCTGCCCAGAGCTCGTCGTCCCCGAGCACGGACGCCGGGTAGTAGAGGAAGGCGTAGTGGGCGAGGGCGAACGCCGGCGTGAGCGAGCCGCCCGTGCGGCGGAAGTCGATCTCGGCCTGCTCCCAGTCGCGGATGAAGCCGGTCTTCCTCACGCAGGTCCCCATGACGACGGCGGCCCGGACGAGCTCGGCCCTCGTGAAGCACAGCTCCTGGGCTATGAGGGACCCCATGGAGAGTCCGACGAGGAAGACGGGTGGGTTGCAGCAGCTCTCGATGAGTTTGGCGGCGTCTCCGGCGTGCTCGGCGATCGGCCAGGGGGGCGCCGTCTTCGACGTCGTCGCACCGACGCCTCGGGCGTCGTAGGTGGTGCTGCGGAAGCTCTCGTCGAAGTGCGGCGTCTGCCACCGCCGCCAGACGTCTCCGGGCTGGTCACCGGCTGCCAGCCAAAGGACGTCGGGGCCCTCGCCGCTCTGGGCGAAGTGGATCCTCGCCCCGACCGTCTCGAGTATCACGCCTCCTCCCCGACGTTATCTCGCCTGCCGGGCGGGCTCACGAGCCGACGACCGCCGTCGCCGGAGCGCCGAGCTCGCGGGCGAAGAAGCTCTGCAACAGGTCCGCGAGACGGAGATATGTCGGATGGTCGTCGAACATCCACTCCGTGTGGCCGGCACCTTCGATGAGGACGAGCTCTCTCGGCTCGCTCGCGTGCTCGTAGATCGACTGCGCCTCTTCTGCAGGGTAGAGCCCGTTGTTCTCCCCGTGCACGAGGAGCAAGGGCCGGGGCGCGATCGAAGCGGCGGAGAGCTCGGGGCGGAAGCGGAGGAGGTAGTCGACCGCCTCGAGGGTGACGAAGGACCCGAAGCCGGGCGCCTTGTAGAGCTCGTCGTCGACGTAGCGGGTCGTGACCTCGTCCATCGGCAGCACGACCTCGAAGGGGTGGACGCGGCGCGACCGGCCCCGGCGCACCCGCTCCCGCCGGTCCTCCTCGATCGCCTCTGCGAGCTGGCCCCAGCTCTCCTTGCTGTGGAGCCGCCTCGTGGTGCGCCAGCCGTCGCCGACCGAGTTCACGGCGGCCACCGCCGCGATGCGCTCGTCCTCTGCTGCGGCTGCGACGGCGACGCCCCCGCCGAGCCCCCAGCCGAGGACGCCGATGCGATAGGCGTCGACCTCGGGCACGGAGGTGAGGAAGCTCACCGCCGAGATGACGTCCTCGACCTGCTCCTGGGGCACGAGCCGTCCAGCCTCGCCCTCGCTCGCGC
>JASHRK010000086.1 GCA_030037405.1 Acidimicrobiales bacterium
GCCATGAGGTCGGGATCGGTGTAGCGGCCGACGCCGACGACCGGCTTTCTCGTCGCCTCGCGCACGCGGCTCGTAAAGGGCCGCTGCCAACCCGAACGCTGCAGCCGCGAGGGCGCCATGTCGTGCCAGTTCTCGGTGTTGTTGGCGACGTTGACGTCCCAGAGGTCGACGAGGTCGTCGGCGAGGCGGACGAAGGCGAGCGCCTCGTCGACGCCGACACCGGCCGGCCCGAGGGCGTCGACGGCAATCCGCACGGCGATGGCGCAGCGCTCGCCGACGGCGTCACGTACGAGCCCGAGGGTCTCGAGCCAGAAACGAGCCCGTCTCTCGGCATCCCCGCCGTACCCATCGTCACGATGGTTGTAGAAGGGCGAGAGGAACTGGGTGGGGAGGTAGCCGTGCGAGCCGTAGACGTAGACGATGTCGACGCCGGCCCGCATCGCCCGTTCGGCTGCCGCCACGTAGCGGGCCTGAAGCTCCGCGATCTCGGAGACGGCGAGCTCCCTCGGGTAGCGAAGCGGGTTCGCCTCCGAGGGAAGCTGCGAGGGGGCTCCAGGGATGAGGCGGCTGTTCCCCTCGGAGTGAGGGCCCGAGTAGAAGAGCTCGAGACCGACGAGGCAGTCGAAGGCGTGCACCTCGTCGCAGAGGTTGGCCAGGTTGCTGGCGTCGTCGTCGTCCCAGAGCCGTCCGAGGGGAGGGATGACCCGATCGGACTCTGCGTGGATGGAGGTGATCCCCTCGCAGACGGCCGCCCAGCCGCCGTCCGCTCTCACCGCCCGGAAACGGGCCTGGGAGCCCGGGCGGTCCGTCCCGAAGCCGTTCGTGTGGGGCACCTGGTAGAAGCGGTTCTTCAGCACCTTCGGCCCGATCGTGACGGGCTCGAACAAGATGTCGTGCTGCGGCTTGCGCTTCGCCATCTCCTTGCCGCGCGGCTAGCTCTCAGAGTGGCCGGCCGCGCAGGCGGGGCAAAGCCCGTGGTAGGTGACCTCCACCGTCGTGACGCGATAGCCGGCGCGGGCGCCGTGGGGGATCGTCGGCGGTCTCTCCGAGCGGGGCACGTCGCGAATGGCGTGGCACTTGTCGCACACGAGGTGGTCGTGCTCGGCGCCGACGTTCGGGTCGTAGCGCTTCGGCCCGTCGACGACGTCGACCTCGAGGAGCTCGCCCATGGCGACGAGCTCGTTGAGCGTGTTGTACACCGTCGCCCTACTGATCTCGGGGAGGCGGTCGCGGGCGAGGTCGTGCACCTCTTCGGCAGTCAGGTGCACGTGGTCGCCGGCGAACACCTCGGCCACGACGCGACGCTGCGGGCTGAGGCGCCAGTTCAGGGTGCGCAACCGCGAGAGCAGGTCCGTCTCCACTGCGCCAATGTTACTTATTGACGTCCGAACGTGTCGAGAGTTATGGTCAGTCTAAATCTAGAGGCAATAGGGCAGCATCGAGGGTACCCGTCCAGACGCAACCAGAGGTAAGAGGAGAAGGACCGACGTGTCTGACAGCGAGAACACTGTTCCCTACCCGGATTCGGGTCAGGGCTTCACGAACGAGGAGTGGTGGCCGAACCAGCTGAACCTGCGTGTTCTTCACGAACGCTCGCCCCAGGCCAATCCGATGGGGGGGAAGTTCAACTACGCAGAGGAGTTCAAGACTCTCGACGTCGAGGCCTTGAAGCGGGACCTCGTCGAGGTCATGAAGACGTCGCAGGAGTGGTGGCCGGCCGACTACGGCCACTACGGACCGTTCTTCATACGGATGTCGTGGCACGCCGCCGGCACCTACCGGATCCACGACGGCCGGGGCGGCGGCGGCACGGGCTCGCAGCGCTTCGCCCCCCTCAACAGCTGGCCCGACAACGTGAACCTGGACAAGGCCCGCCGCCTGCTATGGCCGGTGAAGCAGAAGTACGGGCGGAAGATCTCCTGGGCCGACCTGATCATCTTCGCCGGCAACTGCGCCTACGAGTCGATGGGGTTGAAGACGTTCGGCTTCGGCTTCGGGCGGGAGGACATCTGGGAACCCTTGGAGGACGTCTACTGGGGACCCGAGCACACCTGGCTCGGAGACGAGCGCTACAGCGGAGACAGGGAGCTCGCGAGGCCCTTTGGCGCCGTGCAGATGGGTCTCATCTACGTCAACCCAGAGGGCCCCAACGGCAACCCCGATCCGTTGGCGGCGGCGAAGGACATCCGGGAGACCTTCGGCCGCATGGCGATGAGCGACGAGGAGACCGTTGCGCTCATAGTTGGCGGTCACACCGTCGGCAAGTGCCACGGTGCGGCGGGCGCCGACTACGTCGGCCCCGAACCCGAAGGCGGTCCCCTCGAGGACCAGGGTCTCGGCTGGAGGAACACCTTCGGTACCGGCAAGGGCGGCGACGCCGCCGGCAGCGGGCTCGAGGGGGCATGGACCACCGAGCCGACGAAGTGGGACAACGGGTACCTCGACGTCCTGTACAGGTACGAGTGGGAGCTCACGACGAGCCCAGCCGGGGCGAAGCAGTGGACGCCCGCCGATCCTTCGGCCCAGGGCACCGTGTCCGACGCCCATGACCCGTCGAAGAGGCACGCACCCATGATGCTGACGACGGACCTGGCACTGAAGCTGGACCCGATCTACGGACCCATCTCGAAGCGT